>JAJFGE010000034.1 GCA_021776295.1 Hyphococcus sp. | reverse complement strand
AACCTGTTCAACAGAGGATGCGGCCGGCGCCTCAGCTGAGGCCTCCAAGCGCTTGGTCAGAGATTCAAGCGCGTTTTGCAGCTTTTCAAAGCGTGCATCGGTTTCCTGGGTCACCGTCGCAATCGCGGCGTCAATGTCTTTCCGGCCCGCGTCGCTTGGCGCTTGCTTGCCGGAATTGCTTTGCAATTCGGCGAGCGTTTCCATGACCTTCTGGAGGCCTTCCGCGTTGCGCCGTTCTGCTGCATCGATTTGGCCGGATAATTTTGCGATAGTGTTTTCAAAGGCGCGCATCTGGTCGCCGCTGCGTTTGATTTCATCACCGAGCACGCGCAACCGGTTGCCGGTGCTTTCGACAAAGGCCGGGTCGGCTCCGCTGCTGGCTTGTTGTTTTTGCGCGGCGGCCTCGCCAGCCATTTTCTCGGTGCGGGTGAGGCGCGCGGATAGACCGTCGATGGCGTCTTTGACAAATCCGAGATCGGAGCCGCCGCCGCCGTCAACGCGTTCGGCAAATTCCTGCAATTGATGCTCGCTCGCGTCGAGGCGTTCAATCGTCATCTTCTGCGCGGTGTTAAATTGTACGGCGACTTGCGTCACTGCTTTTTCAAGCGCCTTGAGCGCATTGATGCGCTCGCGGTCATTGCCGTCAGCTTCGAGCTTTTCAACCCTTGCGGCGATGTCGCTATCGCCGCCGCTTGCGGGTTTGACCCTTTCCAGCCGCTGCACCCGTTCTACGACATCGCCGATTTTGCGGGTGACATCGCTGACATTTTCAGCGCCGGCGGCATGGGTTTGCGCGACCTGTTTGTGCAGATGTTCAATCGCGGTGATGATGTCGCGCAGTTTCAGCCCCTCGACCTCGCCGCCGGAAGGTTGCGGGTCGCCAGCAGTGTAAATCATCTGGTTAAGCCACTCGCCAACGGTCAGGCCCTTGCGCTTGGCCGCTTCTTTCGCCGTTTCACGCGCATCGCGTTCGATGCCTTTGACGCTCCAGGGCGCATTCGACTTCATCTTAAGATACCCGCCTTTTGCGGGGGCCAATTCCCCCGAATGAGAGTGGTCGCGGCGCTATCAATGCCGAGACCTAACATTAACCTGTTAAAGCGCTTTGCATGGCTGGCAAAGCCTTACTGCCGCTACGGCGCTCCGAATAGCTTTCGACATCACAATTGCCGATCCTTAACGAAACCTTAACGGCGATTCGGACCCGGGCGGGTTCATTTCCGCGCTGTTGGGGAGAAATATTGCCTGGTTTGACAAGTTTAGGTCATAGCGTTCGCTGCGACCGCCGCGGAGGTCAGGAAATGACAGTGCGCGCGATGGCGCGTTTTGTCGGTAGCGGTTATCAATTCCGGGAATATTGTTAGGATGCCGTTTCTAATCTCGCCGTTTAGGAGCTACGTCCTGCTTTCAGGCTGATGCCGCCTTTCCGACGAATAGACATCGCGATGATTTAGGAACCGAGGAACGCCATGACCGAATACGCCGCCCCGCTCAAAGACATGCAGTTTGTATTGAACGACGTCTTGCAGATATCGAAATATTCCAATTTGCCAGGTTTTTCAGAGGTTTCCGAAGATCTTGTTGAGGCAATCCTTGAAGAGGGCGGCAAGCTGGCGGCGAATGTTCTCCACCCGATCAACCAGTCCGGCGACAAAGAAGGCTGCACCCGCCATGACGACGCTTCGGTGACCACGCCGAAGGGCTTTAAAGAGGCTTATGAGACCTACAAAGAAGGCGGCTGGCAGGGGCTTTCTTTCGATCCGGACTATGGCGGGCAGGGGTTGCCTTATCTTATTGGCGTTGCTGTCGGCGAAATGGTGTCTGCGGCGAATATGGCGTTTGGCATGTATCCGGGGCTGGCGCGCGGCGCGGCTGAAGCTATTTATGCCCATGGCACAGACGCGCAGAAACAGAAATATCTGCCGGGCATGATTTCCGGCGAGTGGGGCGGGACGATGAACCTCACCGAGCCGCATTGCGGCACCGATCTCGGGCTGTTGCGCACCAAGGCGGTCCCGCAAGAGCCCGGCGCTTATAAAATTTCCGGCTCCAAGATTTTCATTTCCGCCGGCGAGCAAGACCTCACCAGTAACATCATTCATCTGGTGCTGGCGCGGATTGAAGGCGCGCCCGAAGGGGTGAAGGGGATTTCGCTGTTTATCGTGCCGAAATTTCACATCAACGAAGACGGCTCGCTCGGCGCACGCAACGGCGTTGCTTGCGGCTCGATTGAAGAGAAGATGGGCATTCACGCCAACTCCACCTGCACGATGAATTTTGACGATGCGACCGGCTATCTCCTTGGCGATGAGAATAAGGGCCTGAAAGCCATGTTCACGATGATGAATGAGGCCCGCCTCGGTGTTGGCATGCAGGGCATGGCGATTTCGGAAGTCTCTTACCAGAACGGCGCGGCTTACGCCAAAGACCGCCTGCAGGGCCGGGCGCTGACCGGGCCTGCTGAACCCGACAAGCCCGCCGATCCGATCATCGTTCACCCCGATGTGCGCCGTATGCTGATGGACCACCGCGCCTTCACCGAGGGCGCGCGCGCCTGGATGTATTGGACGGCGCTGCATGGTGATTTGCACAACAAGGCGGAAGACGAGGCGACGCGCCAAAAGGCCGACGATTATATGGGGCTGATGACGCCGATTTTGAAAGCCTATCTTACCGACAAAGGCTATGCGCACGCCACCAACGCGCAACAAGTGCTTGGTGGTCATGGCTATATTCAAGAATGGGGCATGGAGCAGTTTGTGCGCGATGCGCGCATCGCCATGATCTATGAAGGCGCCAACGGCATTCAGGCGCTCGACCTTGTCGGGCGTAAGCTGATGAAAGACGGCGGCCGCGCCTGGCAGTCATTTTTTGCCGAAATCGATGAGTTCATCGGCGATAATCAGGGCAATGAAGAACTGAAACCCTTCCTTGACGGACTGGCCACAACCAAGGCGCAAGCGCTGGAAGCGACCCAGTGGATGGGCGCCAATGCGATGCAGGATTTTAATAATGCCGGCGCTGCGTCGATGGATTATCTCAACCTGTTTGCGCTCACTTGCCTTGCCTATGCCTGGGCGCAAATGGCCAAAGCGGCAATTGAAAAACAAGCTGCGGGTGATGATTTTTATAAAAACAAACTCATCACCGGGCGCTATTTTGTAGAGCGGATGCTGCCGGACGCCGGCGCGCATCTTGAAAAAATCAAGGCTGGCGGCGCGGCGACAATGGCGTTGCCGGCGGAGGCGTTTTAGGACGAGCGCTCGATGATCTTCGCTGGCACGCCAACGGCGGAGCTATGGGCGGGCGCATCTTTTAAGACGACCGCATTAGCGCCGATCAGCGCATAATCGCCAATGGTTACAGCGCCCAGTATTTTGGCGCCGGCGCCGACATCGATACGCCCGCCAAGAACCGGCGGATGAGGGTCGCCTCCGATAACCCCGAGCGTAGTCTGGTGCATCAAAAGGCAATTCGGCCCGATTTTAACCCCCGGATGAATGACGATGCCATTTGGGTGGGGCAACATTAGCCCGCCGCCAATATCGGTTCCGAGCGCGATATCACAGCCGGTGACGGCTGACCAGAAGCGATGGCGCAGCACAATCAACTTGCGCCGCAGGGCGCAAAACGGCCCCGTACGGCCATCCAGTTTGCTGTAATCGCGGATTGTTTTCAGGAGTTTGCGACCGGGGTCCCAAATGCCTCGCGGCGTCTCGCGCGACCAGTCAGGGATATCAGAAGGTAGAGCCATAGCGGCCGACCATACGCATATTTTGTGTGCGGCTGAAAGATGCATTTGGGGATATTATGGCGCAGGTTTTCTTGGCGTTATCGCTTTATCGGGATGTTTGCGGGATTGAGCTTATCAAGCTTGCACGCCCACAGCGTAATCACGCGCCAGCCGAGTTTTCTGAGTGCGGCGGCGTTGTTTTTGTCCCGGGCCTTGTTGCGGGCGATTTTGCTGGTCCAATAGGCGGTGTTGGTCTTTGGCGTTCGCGCGCCGCGCTTGCAATCATGGCCGTGCCAGAAACATCCGTGGACGAATATTACGGCGCGGTATTTGGGAAACACCAGATCCGGCTTGCCGGGCAGGTCTTTGACATTGAGCCGGTAGCGATAGCCAAGCGCGAAGAGCGCCTTCCTGACGGCGATTTCGGGCTTTGTGTCTTTGGATTTGACCGCCCGCATCACCGCCGAGCGTTTTTCGGGAGAAAAAACATCGCTGTGCGGCCTCGCGGTCACGCCGCCTTCCAGGCGCGGCGCGGCAATGCCGGCGCGAAGATAGTCTCGCCAAGCCATGTCACCAGCGGCGCGCAAACCCCGTCGCCGCAGAGTTTGAGCGCTGCGGTTGCGCTTGCCGGGAGGATATAATCTTCCCGCAGCCCCATCAGCCGGGCGGCCTCGCGCGGACTGATCAAACGAGTGCGCGCCTTGCCGCCTTCAATCGCCATGACGATCTGGCGCGAGGAGCCGCCCGCCGGTGTGCGCAAGCATCCGGCCAAGCCGTCAAACCGCGCCTCGAAGCGCTGAACGCTTTTGCCGTTCTCTATGCGCGTACGCCGGAAACCGGCGCCCGTGCGGCGGGCGCCGTTGCGTATAATCGCATCGAAGCGGGCGCGTTGCGAAACGCTCATCATGTTAATAAGCGCTTTGGTTTGTACCGGCGCATGCCAATCCACCGCCTTCCAGTCGATGATGTCGGCGAGGCGGATGTTTCTGCGCGGCGTCGCGGCGGGCGCCAGCCACAACCATTGCGCACGCGTTTGCGGCGGCAAATGATTGAGCGCGGCCATCAGCGCCGGCGGCGCCAATTGTTCTGACGCCGGCGTTGGAGCAATCGCTGGCGTTGTGGAGGGCCCGAAGCCGAAAATAAACAAGCGCGGCCGCGATTGCGGCGTAAAGGCGCGCGCATCAAGCACCATCGCCGTGACCTGATAATCAAGCGCCGCCAGGCTTTGGACCACCACGGCAAAATCGCGCCCGCCATTAGACGTCATCAGGCCGGCGACATTTTCAAGCGCGACGATGTGCGGCGCACGCTCTGCGGCGTGCAAATCTTCTAGCAAGCGCCGGTAGCTGAAAAAGGCGCCGCTGCGTTTTGCATGAATGCCGCCGCGTGCGCCAGCAAGCGAGAGATCCTGGCACGGAAATGAGCCCCATATCAGATCGGCGCGCTCGTCCGGCAGGTCGCTTAGGCCGAGCGCGGCGATATCGGCCTCAACGAGGTCGCCATCGCCGAAATTGGCGCGATAGGCGGCGCATTTTTGCGGGTCGACATCATTGGCCAGCAAACAGCGCCACGAATCACCAAGTCCTAATCGCGCCATGCCGCCGCCGGCGAAGAATTCGAGGAATGAAAACTGTTGCATCATGAATGTGATGTTATCGCGCTTCGCCGCATTCTCGCCTCATTTGTCCGCATACGTATGGCATATGCCTCATTGACGTCACAATCGCCATGTTTCCGCCCTTTTTCAAGCAAATTACGCACACTCTATTGACCATAATATATTGACGCAGCGACTTCCATATCGCAAATTGCTAGCGGGCGCTAAGGGGGCTCGCTAGACGAATTAGGAGAAGCGAATGCCCTTGATGGATATGAAGAACGCAGGATGTGTTGCAGCGTCAATACTGGCCTTCGCCATTTTGGCGGCGCCGGCGCAAGCGTCGGAAAGTCAGGCGCAAGGCGCCGACAGGATTAAACCGTTTCAAATAGCGGCGATTGACCAAAGCCGTGACAGGGGCGCCGATCGCCAGAGCCGCCGCGGGAGCGGTCATAAAAACGGTGATCGCGCAGGGCGCAAAAATGGCGGAGAGCACCGGAGTAAGCGTTCCGGCGAACACCGCGGCGCCCAGAAACAGGAACGTCGTCGCAAAGCGAATGGCGCACAAAAACGCAAGACGCAAACGCAACAACATCAACAACAGCGCCGGTCAGAGCAGCGCCAAAGCGGCGAGCGCAGGGCCAAAGGGCGGCAGGATCATCGCAACAGCGGGCAAGCCCAGCAACATCGTCAACAACGCCAGGCGAAGCGCCAACAGAGCGAACGCAGCATAGCCGTGCAGGAGCATCGCACCAGGCAGCAACACCGGCGTTCAGAACGCAAAAACACTCAGCGGCAAAATGGCTCACGCACGCAGGGCGTCCGTGACGGTCGCCGTACGGGGCAACGCGCGGCGGACAATCGCCAAGCCAGCGGCGGCGGCGATCAGCGTTCCCACCGCAGCAACGGCCATCGTAGAGGCGGCCGCGATCATCGCAGCAACAACCACCGTAGTAACAATCACCGCAGCAATAATCATCGCCGTAACGACCACCGCGGCAACAACCATCGCAGCAACAACCATCGTAGCAACGATCATCGCGGCGACCGCCGTAGTGCGAAACATCATCGCAAAGATCACCGCCGGGCGGATCGTCACCACCGCCGAGCCAATCGCCACCACAATAACTACTCTTACCAATACCGCACTGGCTACTATTCAGCGCCTGCTTATTACGGCGGAAGTCACTATCGCCACGGTTATGGGCCGAGACGCGGGCATGGCTATTACTGTTCGTTTCATAACCTGTTTCACTACAATTCCGGCTATGATCCGGTCGGGTGGCTTTATGCGAGTTTTGGCCGCGACCTTTATTCGAGCGACTATCTCGACGACTGCGATATCGTCTCGCAAACCTTCACGCGCCGTGGGCGGCGCTATGAGGAAGTCGCGCTGCTTTGCTACGACTCATACGGCTATGGCTATATTAAACGCGGCAGCCGCCGGGTTTATCGCCGCTATTGACGCAGGCTTATTTCAACGATTGCAGCCGGGCGCATCTAGAGCAAATCCGAGTTAAATTGAATAATGGATTGGCTCTAGATTCTTTGTTTGCCGCATTTCTATCGGATAACCGCGTCACGCTTATCCGGAAATGCTCTAGCGCCCGGCTTTTTCCACAGCGGCTTTTCCCCCAAGGTTATTCTTGAGGCGCGCTATTTTGCACCTGGCCCCAGATTGACGATTGCCCCCGACTCCGGCGAGGGTGTAGACCTCAGCTGGGCATCCGAAAAGCATGGCGGCCATGATTTTCTCAAAGCGCATTCTCGCGCCTATCGTTTTCGCATGGATGCTCGCCACCGCGGGCATGGCGGCTGTCGCTTATACGGCAGCGCCTGAGGGCGCGCCGGTCGGCGAGGGTGATGGCGGCGCGCGCATGGCGATTGGCGACATTCAGGTTGGCGAGCGCGGCAATCAGACCCGGATCGCATTTCTGTGCGACGGCGCCTGTATTCTGGAAAAGCGCGAAGCTGATGCGTTTTATCTGAGCGGCGTTGACGCCTCGTTCATCCTAGACCTTTCCCGGCGCAGCAAGCGCGTTCAAAGCCTTCGCGCCATCCCGCAAGGCGAGGGCTCGATGTTGCGCATCCGCACCGACGCCGCCATCGACCACACAAAGGTGAAACGCTGCACGGTCGGCGGGCGCGATGCGGCGTGTCTCGATCTGTTCTTTGCCGCTACGGCACAGGAAAATCCGCCGCCATCGGCGCCTTCCAAGCCGCTCAAACCAGTGCAACAGGCGTCAGCTTCAAGCGCGGCCGCGCCGCAGCTGGCCAAGCCGGTCTTGCGCGAGGGCGCGCCGGAGCGTTTCAAAAGATTTGCACAGCTCGCAGCGCCGGAACGCTTGTCGCCGCCGGCGGGCGTAATCTTAGCGAAAGTCCAGCCGATTGAGCCTTCCGTTGTGGTGCGCAAACCGGCGATACGCAAAAGCCACCCGCTGGTTGAGCCGGTCAAGGTCGATTTTACCGAACGTGTGAAAACGCTTCTGAAGAAGGACCTGACCTCGGCATTTTGCAACAATGCAGCCGCGGCGTTGCAAGCCGATGCATGGGCGCTTGGCGCCATGGTCGATGTTGGTTTGTGCGCGGCGGCGCGCGGTGATGTGGTCCATGGCGACGTTACACTGGCGCGATTGCTGGAATATACGCCGGACAATTACCAAGCGCTGGTCGGGCGGGCGCTGATCGCCGAACAGGCAAAAGAAAAAGGCGTCGCCCGCAAATATTTTCAGGACGCGCTCAACTCGCTACCGCCGATTGAAGAATCCAACCGCATCGTCCAGGCGATGGCGGCATTGGAGTAGCGTCTAGAGTATCGGGCGATTCCTATCGGTCGCCCGATACTCTAGTCGGAAAATGCTTCTAAAAAGTCAGGTGACTTTGCTGCGCGCCGAATATTTCGCCGTGCGCCATTCTTCCGTCTCAAGGATATTTGCAAGCATGCTCGCTGCATCCCAGACGTCGCGATAGCCAAGAAATAACGGCGAGAAGCCGAACCGCATCAGGTCCGGCTGTCTGAAGTCGCCGATAACCTCATGCGCGATCAGCGCCTGAACAACTTCATAACCATGCTCGAACCGAACCGAGACATGACCGCCGCGACGCTGTGACGGCGCCGGCGAGATGCTTTCAAGCCCGAGCGCCGAGCAACGCGCAAGAAACAAATCCCCCAGCATTTTCGCTTTCGCCTCAAGGGCGGCGATGTCGATATCGGCAAACATGTCGAGCGCCGCATCAAGTGCGCTCAATGACAGGATCGGCGGCGTGCCGCAAGCGAAGCGCTCGACCGCGGGGGCGGGGGCGTAGTCCGGGGCGAAATCAAACGGCGCGGCGTGACCCATCCAGCCGGATAAGGGCTGGTTGAGCGTCGCGGCGGCGTGGCGCTCTGCATAGATAAAAGCCGGGGCGCCGGGCCCGCCATTTAAAAACTTATAGCCGCAGCCAACGCCATAACGCGCGCCGGCCGCGTGCATATCGATATCGATAATGCCGGCCGCGTGGCTCAGGTCCCAGATAATCGCAGCCTGGTTTTGCGCCGCCGCCTGCTCCCATGCGGCGATATCGGCGACCGCCGCCGTCTTATAGTGGACGACGCTTTTGACAAGCACGTTAATATCCGAGTTGATTGCGTCATGTCCAGCATCCATCGCCAGCCGCATCAGCGGCGCGCCAGTGAGATTAGAAAGGCCTTGCAGTATATATCCGTCGGTAGGGAATTCATCCGTGTGGTAAGCAATTGCGCCGGGCGCTTGAGCGCAGAGCGCGGCGGCGAGTTTGAAAATATTGACCGAGACGCTGTCGGCGACGATGACTTCATCTTCGCGTGCGCCGATGAGCCGTGCGATCTTGGCGCCGCAGGTCTTTGGGAGGTCGATCCAGCCGGCGTCGTTCCACGATTTGATCAGCCCGCCGCGCCATTCCACCTCGCCAGTGGATTGAATGCGCGCCAGCGTCGTCTTTGGCGGGGGGCCGAGCGAATTGCCGTCAAGATAGATAACGCCTTCGGGCAGGTCGAACTGGGCTTTATAGCGCGCCAGCGGGTCCTTATCATCGAGCGTAGAGGCTTCCTCTCGTGAGGCGGGCGTCATTCGCAAACCCGCAACAGCGCCCGCACCGGCGCGGCGTCGAGCCCTTCCAGTTTCAATGGCGGGGCGATTAACTCATAGGCGCCCTCTGGCGCCGCATCGAGGCATAGGCCTTCCAATATTCGCATGTTACGAGCAAAGACGGCGCGGTGGGCATCCATGGTTTTCGAAGAGGCCGGATCAAGCGACGGCGTATCGACACCAATCAGCTGGACGCCTTGGCCAGCGAGCCATGTGATTGCCTCGGCGCTGATGGCGGTGAAATCCTGGTCCCAGATGTCTGGCTGGCGCTGATAGGTGCGGATTAAAACCCGTGGCGCGATTTTTGCGCTGGTCCGGGCGAGGGCGTCACGCACCATGTCCCGGCTCAGCAGCGCCGCATCGTTGATGATATGAACAACCGTGCACGGACCGATATAGGCGCCGACATCAATAGCGTCGATTGGCGCGCCATCCGCGTCATAATGCAAGGGCGCGTCCGCATGTGCGCCGGCATGAGACGACAGGGTCATCCGTGAGACATTGACCGGAACATTATTACCGATTGCCATAACCGATTGCACCTCAAACGGCGTGTCGCCGGGAAATACCGGCGTCGCTGCGGAGATTGCGGGGGTGATATCAATGAAACGGTTCAATTTAAGTGCATGCTGTTTGATGTGAGATACCCGCTTGACTGCGGTGCTGGTTGCGCAGCAGTGTTACCCGAAGATGATGACCAACGTAAATACGCCCGCCGCGCCTGTCTTCGCATTTGATGCGGCCATCGTGCGCTTGCCGTCAAAATCCGTGGTCAGCGGTTTGCGCGCTGGCGACGGGGGCGATCCTGACTATGCGGGCGTGCTTGTGGAGCACGGCGCCTATGCCGCAGCGCTGGGCGAGGCTGGCGTTGCGGTGACCACGCTTGGCGCGCTTGAGGACTATCCCGACGCGGTCTTTGTCGAGGATCCGGCGCTGGTTTATCCCGAGGGCGCGATATTGCTTCGCCCGGGCGCCAAATCCCGCGCCGGCGAGGTCTTTGAGATTGCCGGCGCCCTGCGCGAGCAATTTTCGAGCGTACTGGAGTTGCCGGAGGGCGGTTATGTTGAGGGCGGCGATATTTTGACGACGCCGAAAAAGATCATGATCGGCCTGTCGAGCCGGACTGATCTTGCCGGCGCCAGCGCATTGCAAAAGCTGCTTGCCGAATTTGGCCGCGCCAGTGAAATCGTCGAAACGCCCGCCGATGTTTTGCACTTCAAAACCGATTGCGCTCTGCTCGACCAGGAAACCGTTCTGTCGACGGCGCGGCTTGCACGCTCGGGCGTGTTTGTCGGCTTTGACGTTGTCCTCACCCCCGAAGGCGAGGAAGCGGCGGCCAATGCGTTGCGCGTCAATGACGTGGTGATGGTCGGCGCAGATTTTCCGCGCAGCATTGAGTTGCTCGACAGCCGCGGGTTTCAAGTCGTTCCGCTCGAGACCACGCAGATCGGCAAAATCGACGCCGGACTGTCTTGCATGTCTCTGCGGTGGCGGCGCGTATCGCGTTGAGTTTTTCAAAAGTTTTTTTGTTGACGCCACCGCCGAGGCGCATGAGGGTCTGAGCATGGATCAGCCTGCTGAGCAAATGAGCGACGCCAACCCCGACACGGGGCCTGTCGCAGGCTTTGGGTTCTGGAAATGCTGGTCGCTATCGGTCGGCGTGATGATCGGCTCCGGGGTGTTCCTGCTTCCTGCTGTGCTGGCGCCATACGGGTCGATCAGTTTCCTCGGCTGGATAGTCACCAGCGTCGGCGCAATTTTGATCGCCCTGGTTCTTGGCCGTCTGGCAGGGCGCACCGACCGCAGCGGCGGGTTTTACGTCTATACTCGCGATGCATTCGGCGATCTTGCAGGCTTCATTGTCGGCTGGAGCTATTGGCTCAGCATCCTGTTTGCTGTCGCCGCCATCAGCGTCGCCTTTGCCGGATATGCTGGCGCGGTCATCCCGGCGCTCGGCGCCAATACGATTACCCAAGCGCTGGTCGCAGCATCCATCATCTGGATACTGACGGGCGTCAACATCAAGGGCGTATCGGAAGCGGCCTCGGTGCAACTGGTGATGACGATATTAAAAATCATCCCGCTCCTGGTGATTATCGCGCTCGGGGTGTTTGCCGGGACGCCGGACAATATTCCACCGTTCAATCCGCAAACCCTGCCGGTTGCCGAGGCGCTGGCGACAACCGCGCTCCTGACCATGTGGGCGTTTATCGGTATTGAGGCCGGCGTCGTTCCCGCCGCGGACGTTATCGACGCCAAGCGGACAATCCCGCGCGCGGTTATCGCCGGCACGCTCTCGGTCGCTGCGCTTTATATTGCGGCCACCGCCGCGGTGATGATGCTGGTGCCGGTGGCAACGCTTAGCATTTCCGAGGCGCCGTTTGCCGACGCCGCCCGCGCGCTCGGCGCCTTTGGCGGGCCGCTGATCGCGATTGGCGCTCTGGTCTCAACCGCCGGGTCGCTCAACGGCAATATCCTGCTCAGCGGACAAATGCCCATGGCGGTCGCCCGCGACGGGCTGGCGCCAAAAATATTGGCGAAAAAAAACACCGGCCATGCGCCGATTGTCGCGCTGATCTTGTCCTCGACGATTGCAACACTGCTATTGATTTTCAACTACAGCGACGGGCTGGTCACTGCATTCACTTTCCTGATTTCCATGTCGACGCTGGCGACGCTGATGCCATATGCGGTATCCGCCCTTGCGGAGTTGCGCTATTCGGTCAAGTCGGCTCGGGCGTGGGCGGTGATCGCCATCGTTGCATTGGTTTATGCGATCGTCGCCATGGCCGGCGCCGGTCTCAAGCCATTGTTATGGGGCGTGTTGTTGCTTGCCGCCGGGCTTCCGGTATTTTATTGGACAAAGCAATCCAGGCGTTGATCAAGGCGGAACAAAATGGCGGCGCAAACAGACATCGAAATCGGCTTACCGGCATGGACGTATACGGACCCCGATTTTTTCGCTCTGGAACGCGCCAAACTGTTTGCTTCAAGCTGGCAGATTGTCTGTCATGAAAGCGACATCGCCAAGCGCGGCGCCTATGCGACCTTGAATTTTCTCGGCGCGCTTGCGTTTGTCATCCGCGGCGATGACGGCGTTATTCGCGCTTTTCAAAATGTCTGTCGCCATCGTGCGGCGCGGCTTGTTGATGATCCGTTCGGGCAGTGTTCCTCGCGCATCGTCTGTCCGTATCACGCTTGGACCTATGATCTTGGCGGGCGGCTGGTTGGCGTGCCGGGACAGGATGGGTATGACGCGTTTGACAAAACGAAATACGGGCTAAGGCCTTTGGCGCTGGGCGAATGCGGCGGTTTTGTGTTTGTCCGCTTTGGCGAGAACGGTCAATCGTTCGATGAATTCGCAGAGCCTTTGCGCGAAGAGTTTGAAATTTACAAAACCGCAGAGATGCGCGCGCTTGGCCGCATCACTTTGCGCGAGAGGGAGGTCAACTGGAAGATCGCAACGGAAAATTATGTCGATTCCTTGCATTTGCCGGTCGCCCATGACGGCCTTAACGGGCTTGTCGGCGACAGCTACAAGCTGAACATCAAAGGCGATGCGTATTACATTGATGCAAGCGTAGAAGATTTGCCGCGCCAGTCGCTTTCGGTGCGCGCTTATCGCAAGTTTCTCCCCGAAGTCGCGCATCTTCCGCCGCAGCGTCAGCGCCGCTGGGTCTATATCAAACTCTGGCCCAATCTCGCCTTCGATATTTATCCCGATCAAATCGACTTTATGCAGTTTATTCCCCTGTCGGCGGAGCGGACTTTGTTGCGTGAAATCTCCTACGCCCTGCCGGATGACCGGCGAGAAATGTGCGCGGCGCGATATCTCAACTGGCGCATTAACCGCGTGGTGAATATTGAAGATATGGACATCATTGAACGCGTTCAGGCGGGCTTTGGTATGGGCGATTATGAGCCGGGTCCAATCTCACGCGATGAGATTTGCCTGGTCGATTTCACTGAACGCATGCGCCGCGAGCTGCCAGTATGCCGCGAGCCGAAGAATCCTGGCCCTAATGCATTGCGCAAACAACTTGACGCTGACGCCTGAGCCTGCGCTTGATCGCTAAGCGAGGCATACATTGCGCCGCGCGCGAATTTCATTTTTTTGGAGAACTGCAAGATGTCCGAACCGATCAAAATCTATGGCGCGCCGCTTTCACAAAATGTGCGCAAGCCGCTCGCCGTCGCCGCACATCTCGGCATCAGTATTGAATCCATTCCCGTCGGGCCGCATGATCCGGCTGTAAAAGCGGTCAATCCGTGCGGGCGCATTCCGGCGATGGATGATAACGGGTTCACGCTTGGCGAGTCGAATGCGATTATAGTCTATCTCGCGAGCAAAAAACCAAGCGACATCTATCCGGAGGATGCGGCCCGCCGCGCTGAGATAAATTCCTGGCTATCGTGGGATGCCGCCCATTGGACGCCGGCCTATCAGCCGATTCAGTTTGAACGGCTGATCAAACCGATGCTCGGCCGCGGCGAGACCGATGAGGCGGTTGTCGAAACCGCGATCAAGGTGTTTGAACGTGAGGCCGCACATCTTGACGCCGCACTTGCCGGCAGGGAATGGCTGGTGGGCGAGGGCCCGACGCTTGCCGATATCGCGGTCGGCGCCGGGCTGACCCATGCCGTCATGGCGAAATTTCCGCTCGAAGATTACGCCAATATCCGCGCCTGGTATGAGCGGCTTGGTGCGCTCGACTGCTGGAAAAAGACCACGCCGCAGCTGGGGTAGAATGTGATCAGGAAAAGTGGATACCGGTTTTCCTGATCACGCGATCACAAAGAATCTAGAGCTGGACCTGATTCAACTAAAGTGATCCAGCTCTAGAACGCGGCTTGTTGACTGTAGCGGCAATTTCAGGTGCAACGCGGCAACAGTAATTTACGCAGCCTGAGCGTCATGAGCGATTTGAAAAAAAAGCGGTCCTTTCAAGGCCTCATCCTGGAGTTGCAGCATTATTGGGCTGACCAGGGCTGCGTTATTTTGCAGCCCTACGACAAGGAAATGGGGGCGGGGACTTTTCATCCGGCGACGACGCTGCGCTCGCTGGGGCCACGCCCGTGGAAGGCGGCTTATGTGCAGCCCTGCCGCCGCCCGACCGACGGGCGCTATGGCGCCAATCCCAACCGCTTCCAGCACTATTACCAGTTTCAGGTGACGTTGAAGCCGTCGCCGGACAATATTCAAGACCTCTACCTCGGATCGCTCGACGCCATCGGCGTTGACCGTTCCGTACACGACATACGTTTTGTCGAGGATGATTGGGAAAGCCCGACGCTCGGCGCCTGGGGGCTTGGCTGGGAGGTTTGGTGCGACGGCATGGAGGTAACGCAATTTACCTATTTCCAGCAGGTCGGCGGGATAGATTGCAAACCGGTCACCGGCGAGATCACCTATGGGCTGGAACGCCTGGCGATGTATGTGCAGGGCGTCGATAATGGCTTCGATCTCGATTTCAACGGCGCTGAGGGCGATGATGCGGTCACCTATGGCGATGTTTTCCATCAGCAGGAAGTTGAGTTTTCCGCTTACAATTTCGAACTTGCCGATACGGATATTTTGTTCGATCAGTTTAAAGCGGCCGAGCACGCCTGTGCGGCGATTATCGCCGCCGGCAAGCGCGACGGCAAATCCTATACGCTGCCGGCCTATGACAAATGCATCGAGGCGAGCCATCTGTTCAACCTGCTTGATGCTCGCGGGGTCATCTCAGCGACCGAGCGCCAGTCCTATATTTTAAGGATTAGAACGCTCTCCAAAGCCTGTTGCGAGGCATGGCTGGAAAGCCCGCAAGGGCGCGAGCCCGGCGCTGGCATTGTCGATTTTGAGGAGGCTTGACCAAGCCTCTTGCCCCCCCCCCCGCTAAAGTCGTTTGATATTCATCTAAGTCACATACCTGGCCCTAGAGTCTTCTATTATAGCGTTTTTTACGGAAACCGGACCCACTTTTCCCAAAACCGCTATAGAATCGAAAATGAAAAGGAATAGAAAACTGCAAGTTCAGGCCATTTACGATCGAGCCTTATAAGCCTAGTAAGAATAACCACAAAGCTTATAAGGAAATATTTTATGGCGCGCGAATATTATACGACGGTCGATAAGTTGTTGTCGATATTAAGGAATAAAGATCTTAAATCAGACTTTCGTGTTTCAATAATTGACGGGCAGGCTTTATCAATTGGACCCGCTTCATCACCTCAAGCCCATGTTTTCGATTTCGAAAGCGAGGCTTTGAAAACCAGCGTTGAAACGCCGCCCAAGAATCTGGTCGAGCGGGTAAGCGAATTTGATGACCGTGATCTCCCCGCGGCGAGAGCGCAACGAACCACCGGACATTATACTTTTACCCATAAGGAAAAAGATGTGGCTTTTGCGCGTAATTCCCTTGCCGATTTATTGGAAGCCGTACTTGTTTATCTGGAATTGTTGGCGCCTGGTACATTAGAAAAACTATCCGCGACGAAGAAACGAACTCGCCGAATAGTGGCCCGGGACAAACGCAGTCTTTATGATAAATCGCACCTTACGGTAAATTTTGCTCGAGAGATTAGCGGCGGATGGTGGATGGGAACAAATAACTCTGGAAGCACGACAAAAACCTGGATTCGGCAAGCTTGTGACGCGGCTGGCGTCGATGTAGTTTCTGACGTCGTTATCGGGATATAAGCTGACCTCTGAGATTTATAGATAGAATAGAAAGTGATTGGCTCATGCCAGGAAAAGTTACGCTTCCCCTTGAGGGCGGGTGTCAGTGTGGCAAGCTGCGCTACCGCGTCAGCCAGCCGCCATTGATGGTTTACTGCTGTCATTGCACCAACTGCCAGAAAATTTCCGGCAGCGCCTTTGCCATCTCGGCGACGATTGTTGAAACGTCGTTTGAGTTTACCGCTGGCGAGGTAAAAAAAACCGAGTGGCGATCGGATGCGGGTAATCAGCGTTATGGATATATCTGCGGCGACTGCGGCACGCGCATCGCCCACGGCCAGACACCGTCGATCGGAATGTTGAGCCTGCGCGCGGGAACCTTTGACGACGCCAGTTGGGTTGAGCCATCTGGCCATATCTGGACAAACAGCGCGCAGCCCTGGGTGCAGTTCAAATCTGATGATATTATCTGTGATGTTCAGCCGGCGGATTATACATCGTTTGTCGAAAAATTTAAATCGCAAGGCCGGTTTGATGGCTGAGCGGCATCGTCAAATTTTTTCGCAAAAACAGAGCCATCAAATTTTGCGCCGCAATAAATTTCCAAAACACCAGTAAATTCGCCACTTTTATATGCTTCTCAGGGCGCGCAAACATCGCTAGATTCGGCACAAGCAACATAAGTGAGGATACTGATGTTTGGTTTAAAACCTATTCCTGTTTTGGTGGCGACTGTTGTGTTTTGGGCCTTGGGCTTCGTTTGGTATGGCGTTTTGTTCATGGATGCGTGGATGGCCGGTCATGGCTTGACAGCTGATCAGGCCGGTGGGTTCGATATTTATATGGTCGGCGGCATTCTCATAACATTATTACAAGTCATGGGGCTTGCGTTTGTTTTAAACTGGCGCAATGTCAGCGGAATAAATGAGGCGGCAAAGACGGCGCTTACACTGTGGTTTTTGTTGGCGCTGCCGATAATTATGTATGCCTATCTTTACCTGCCGGCGCATAATTCAACACTGCTTATGATCGACGCATCGCATCAACTGGTCGGTTGGCTGGCTAGCGCGGTTATTCTGACGGTTATGAAATAAAACGCTGTGGCGCTTAGCAAAGAAAGTCTTTGGCGCGGCCCGTAAAACGGCCGCGCCAGTTTTTCTGGCCGCCATGACTCATCAAGCCCAGCATATCGGCGCTTTCCGGTAGCATCCGCCGGCTGTCTTGTTAGACTGTCCGAACCGATGAAGTCATAACCAACCGATTGAGCGCTGCCGCTATGGCGAAGACAAACAAGAAAAAACGCCGGAAATGGAAAGATTTTGGCGTTCTTGATCGCCTGACGCGGATCTTGCGGGTGATCGCAGGGGTATTTGTTGTGCTCGTTATCGGCTCGATTGTCTGGGCTGGCGTCTATCGGTTTGAGACGCCGCCGGGCACTTTGCTGATGGTTGAGCGCAAGTTTTCCGGCCAGGAGATCACCCATAGCTGGACGCCACTCGATAAAATTTCCCCTCACCTCATCACAGCCGTTATTGCGGCGGAGGACACCCGTTTTTGTCTCCATAACGGTATTGATTTCGATGCAATCGACGAGGCATTTGAGGATGCGGAAAACGGCAAGCGCCTGCGCGGCGCCTCGACGATCACACAGCAGACCGCAAAGAACGCATTTTTGTGGTCGCATCGCGGCTGGGTGCGTAAAAGCGCCGAAGCGTGGATGACGCTGGTGATTGAAACCATGTGGTCCAAGCAGCGGATCATGGAGGTCTATCTCAACATCGCCGAATGGGGCGACGGGCTTTTCGGCGCCGAGGCGGCGGCGCAAAAACGCTTCGGGAAAAGCGCCCGGAACCTGACGCCGCGCGAAGCCGCGCTGCTCGCCGCCGTCCTGCCAAACCCGCATAAATGGCGCGTTGACCCGCCGGGTCCTTATGTCAAAAGACGCACGCGAATGTTGCGGGGACGGATGGGGCAGGTGCGCCGCGACCGGCTCGATAATTGTGTTCGGGCTGCTAAGAAGTGAGCGGCGCCAATTGTATTCGCCGCCGACGCCGATAAACTAACTTGAAAAGGGAACCCTCATGAGCGCGCCCATTGTCGCCCAAAAATCTCCTCTGCCGGTCGATGTCGAGGCTGGAAAATCTTATTTCTGGTGCGCCTGCGGACGGTCCGCGGCGCAGCCCTTTTGTGATGGCTCACATTCGGGAACAGATTTCACACCAATGAAATGGACTGCGCCGGAAACCAAGCGGGTGTTCTTTTGCGGCTGTAAACAAACCGACGGCGCGCCGCTTTGCGACGGCAGTCATAACCGGCTTTCATGATGCGAAATGTTCTTCTCTCTATGGCGGCGCTGGTGTTGGCGGCTTGCGGCGATACCGGTGAAACGACTGCGCGCGTTGCTATGGAAACCAGCGAAGGCGTGATTGTGCTGGCGCTTTATCCTGATAAAGCGCCGGTCACAGTGGAAAATTTCCTGCGCTATGTTGATGAAGGCCACTATAGCGGCGGGCATTTTTATCGCACCACGCGGCCTGACAATGACCCGATGATAGTTGTTATTCAGGGCGGGTTATGGGCGCCCTATAATGAAGGCGGCGATGAAGATTTTACCGCGCCGCTGGCGCCAATTGCCCATGAAACAACTGAAGTGACGGGCCTTACGCATGAGAGCGGTGTTATTTCCATGGCGCGGGTCGAGCCTGGCACGGCAAGCTCTGAATTTTTCATCACCATTGGCGACAATCACCCGCTTGATTTTGGCGGCGCGCGCAATCCGGATGGCCAGGGCTTTGCGGTGTTCGGTAAAGTCATCGAGGGCATGGATGTAGTGCGTACGATCAACGCAGCGCCAACGCGCGATAGCGAAGGCTTTATCGGCCAGCTTTTGGCGGCGCCGATCGCAATCCTTTCTGTAACGCGAGAATAGGCGCCCATGACCCGAACCACATCCACGCGTCACACTGACATTTTGAACGGCTACAAGGCTGGTGACTCGCGCTTCAATCATTGGGCGGAGGAAAAGCTTGGCGCGCTGGCGCTCACCGATTGGGCGTGGGGCGAGATAAAAATGCGCTGGGATATTGATGAGCGCTTCGTGATGCCGGACGGGGTGATGTTTGGCGGCCATATCGCCTCGGTCGCCGATCACGTCGCCGGGCTGACGGCGATGACGGTGCTGACCGTCGACAAGGAGCGCTTCCGCACCTCGCGCCTGGAGACCAATTTTTTCCGCCCGTTAACGATGCCGCTGGCGATGATTGAGGGCCGGGTTACGAACGCGGCAAAGACGCTGATCCATGTCGAGGCGGATTTTATAAACGCTGATAAGAAGCTCGCCGTGCGCATTCATGCGGTTCAGGTGCGACGGATGACCGGGTGAGGCGTTCAGGCGGGCCCGCAGCTTAACCTTATTAGAGCCAGGCTCGCGGGCGTTTTTTACGCCCCATCGCCGGCTATTGCGCACCCGCCAAACCGCCCCTAAAACGCGGCCCATGCCTGAACTCCTGATTGAATTATTCTCCGAAGAAATCCCTGCGCGCATGCAATTGCGCGGCGCGGCGACGCTTGAGCGCGCGGTTAACAAGGCGCTGCTGGATGCAGGGTTAATGCCGGAGGGGGTGAAGGCCTTTGCCGGGGCGCGGCGGCTGTCACTGGTCGCGACCGGGCTGCCGGCGCGCCAGCCGGATCGGCGCGAGGAGAAAAAAGGCCCCCGTGTTGGCGCTCCAGACAAGGCGGTGGAGGGGTTTTTGAAATCGGCGGGGCTGTCCTCGCTCGATCAATGCGAGCGCCGCGCGGACAAAAAGGGCGAGTTTTACGTCGCCGTGATTGATCAGGCGGGCAGCGATACGGCCGCGCTGGTGGCCGGTTTCATGCCCGACATCATCGCAAAACTTTCCTGGCCGAAATCGATGCGTTGGGGGACATCGAGTAGCGATGACGGCGATCTCAAATGGGTGCGGCCGCTGCATCGGATTTTGTGCGTGTTTGACGGGGAGGTGGTTGACTTCAAAATCGGCAGGCTCATAGCAAGCGACAAAACCGAAGGCCATCGGTTTATGGCGCCGGGTGAAATTCAAACCCGCAGCTTTGACGATTATTCGACAAAACTGCGCGCGGCGAAAGTTATTCTCGATACGCAAGAGCGCAAGGAAATTATCGCCGGCGATGCGGCGACTTTGTGTCAGGCGCAAGGGCTGGAACTGGTCGAGGATGCCGGTCTGTTGAGCGAGGTCGCCGGACTTTCCGAATGGCCAACGGCGATGATCGGCGCGTTTGACGAAAAATTTCTGGCGCTGCCTGATGAGGTGTTGACAGCGTCAATGCGCGGCCACCAGAAATATTTTTCCGTGCGCGATCCGAACACGGGCGGGCTTGCCAACCGCTTTATCTGCGTCGCCAATATTGAGGCGCCAGATGGCGGCGCGGCGATGCGCGAAGGTTATGAACGGGTGCTGACCGCGCGGCTTTCCGACGCCTGGTATCTTTATAATCAGGACCGCAAAATCAGCCTTGAAGACCGGGTTAAAGACCTCGACAAAGTGACGTTCTTTGAAGGCCTCGGCTCGGTCGGTGATAAGGCGAGAAGGGTCGCCGCGCTGGCCAAAGAGATAGCGCCAGCGGTCGGCGCCGACCCCGAAACTGCGGCGCGCGCCGCCATCCTCGCCAAGGCCGACCTGGTCACCGGCATGGTCAAAGAGTTCCCAGAACTTCAAGGGGTTATGGGGCGTTATTATTACCTCGCAGAAAGCGGTTTGGGTGTTCAAGCGCCGTCCTTCGAGGCTTTTGCTGACGCAAAAGCACCTCAGGATGAGGGCCGGGGCAACAAAAATAGACCTCATCCTGAGGTGCCCGCAAAGCGGGCCTCGAAGGATGGGCGAAGGGCACCAGACCTCCAAATCGCTGACGCCATCCGCGACCACTATAAACCCGCCGGACAGGACGATGCGGTCCCCACCGCGCCGGTCTCCGTCGCCGTCGCGCTGGCCGATAAAATCGATACGCTGACGGCGTTTTGGGCGATTGATAAAAAGCCAACGGGGTCGAGTGATCCGTTTGCTTTGAGGCGGGCTGTGCTGGGTGTGATTGAGTTGGTACTAGCGAATCAAGTGCGTTTGGAATTTGTACCGTTGATTGAAGGGCAACTCTTAGAAGTCATGCGCACTATCGCAGCAGCTCATACGGAGGAGATCGAAAGCCTCATAACGGCGTTGGAAGAGTTTTTGAATCGACCCCTTGGTGATATACGAACTCAGACTGCTATGTCGCCGGAAGTGGAAGAGCTTGCGCAGACATTAGGTGAGCGCATCAGTCGTGCCGGTCCAGCATTGATGGCCTTTTTTTACGACCGATTAAAAGTTTATCTCCGCGATAAGAATCACAAATATGATCAAATAGATGCGGTTCTTGCTCGGTCTGACAATAAATTTGAAGACGACCTCGTGCTCATTGTCGCGAAACTCACCGCGCTTGAGGCCTTCCTTAAAACTGATGACGGCGCCAATCTCGCAGCGGCTTATAAGCGGGCGGTGAATATTTTGCGGGCGGAAGAAAAGAAGGGTGCGTTACCGGGCGACCTCGTTGTCGATGCGGGGCATTTTGCTGAGCCGCAGGAGAAATCCTTCTTCGCCGCGCTATGTGATGCGGAGGCGAAGGTTGAAAAGGCGGTCGGGTCAGAAGATTTCGAGGCCGCGATGACCGCGCTGGCCGCTTTGCGTGCGCCGGTTGACCATTTCTTCGATAAAGTAACGGTTAACGCTGACGACGCGGCGCTGCGCGCCAACCGCCTGGCGCTGCTCGCGCGATTGCGCGCGGCGACGGCGCGTGTTGCTGATTTTTCGAAGTTGGAGGGGTGACGCCTTCGTCATCCCGTGCGCGATGCGGCACGCAGTGCTGCTTCGCACACACGGGATCGTTCTCGACTATTCGCATATCTCAACCGATCCCGGACCCGCGCGTCAACACTGCGTGTTGCAGCACATCCGGGATGACGAGAACAAAGCGACTAATCCTTAAACCCAGCCGCTCTTTCCGCGCTTGGGAAAAACAAAAACACGAACATCAACAGATAGGCCGCGTAATCCCAGCTGACCGCCAGCGCCCAGATGTCGGAAAAGATATTGGCGTTTTTTAAGACGGCGTCGCGCGGCGAGATTGTCGATAGGCCGGGAACAAATTCCGCAGCGACGACGGTTTGCGTGCGTGAGATTTTTTCCGGCGGCGCCTCGGGCGGCGGCGGCAATATCATCTCCCGCAAAATATCGAGCCCGCGCGCTGGCGAGCTTTCCGCTGCGGATTTTTTTGGCGCCGGCGGTTTGGTGAGTTTTTGTTTGCGGATAAGCGATTTCAGCGCCCTTTCGACATTTTCCGCATAGCGCGTGATGGCCTCGTTTTGCGGCGGCGACAAAAGCGATGCAACCGGTTTTGGGTTGGCGCGTTCAAAACTCGCCAATTGCTGTTCCAGCAGTTTCTCAATACGCCGGTCATGGCGCCAGCGATTGAGGATGGCGGCGAAAGCGTTGAACGTAGCTTCAAACTCGCGCGCCCACAGATCGTAATTGTCAAACGCGTTGCGGCTCAGCAGCCCGCTTAATTGTTCGATTTTTGCCGCGCAGATATCTGCATCATAAGGGTCAAGACCTGATGGGTCGGCGCCGTCGATAATGGCGGCGACGCTCGCCTCCAAATCGCGCAGCCAGTCGGCGATGCCGGTGAAATAGGCGGTAACGGCGCCGGGTCCGGCGGCGCCCGATTGCGCACCGCCGCGTCGCTCACTCCTGGCGACCCGTGCGACGCCGGTGACCGACAGGCGCAAATCCTCCAAAAACAGAAAATCCTTTTGCCGATATCCGGTGATGCCGGCGCATTCGCTCTGTAGGCGTTCGATTTCAGACTGATAGGTGTAGCGCACCGCATCGACGCCGCCGATGCCGACAACGGTGGTCCAGGTGGAGATGAAAAACAATAAAATCGCCAGCATCGGGATGA
>JAJFGE010000033.1 GCA_021776295.1 Hyphococcus sp. | reverse complement strand
GTTGCGAGGAATGGCGTCTAACAGCGCCTTTGCCTGGTCGACACGACCGCCTTGTGCGAGATGAGCAATGAGGCTTGCCCTCGCGACTGATTTTTGTATCGCCGCCGCCCCATCAAGCGCTTCAAGCGCCTCTTCATAAAGCGCATCAATCCGATTTAACGGCGCTGCTTTTTTCACCAGGGAAGACGGCTTGAATGTGCGTGTCAGGCGCCCGCTATAGCCTTCGGTGTCGAACTGCCCGCTCTTGCCGTCATCACCGAGAACAAAGGTGAAGGGAAACGATTTGCCGCCTGCGTTGAATGAGCCGTTCAGGGCGGCGTCTTTTATCTGCGCTGTCGCAGAGTAGGCTTGCCCGGTCTGGGCGTAGTAAAGCTCGCCCTCAAAACCGCTTCCGGCTTTCTCCAGCGTCAGCCGCACGGCGTCTGACTCAAAGATCCCGGCATAGCGATCTACCATCGCGGTGGCGAAGGGGTTCCCGGCCGAATTTGCTGCAAACGGGTTATCCTGGGCGAGCCCAGCGGTAGGCGCGACAAGACAGATCGCCAGGGCGATGCGTGCAAAAACTCTCATATTTTCCCTCCAGAAAACAACCAAACACCAATAATTCAAATGAATTAACATATGTCATTGCACGTTCATAGAAATCACGTGTTTGTGATCTGGTTAGCGGGAAAGTTAGGAGAGCGTTATGGGTAATATAGTGTTGACCGGCCAATGCCTGTGCGGCGGTGTTTCATTTTCCTTTGCTGGTGAGGATTTGAAACCTGCTGACGCATGTCATTGTGGCCAGTGCCGCCAATGGAGCGGGAATTTTTGGGCGTCGGTAAACGCGCCTTTCGCGGCGCTAAAATTTGAAAATGACGCCACGATAAAATGGTATCGCGCTTCGGATTACGCCCGCCGTGGGTTTTGCAACACATGTGGTGCGTCGCTATTTTGGCAGGCTGATAAGCTCGACGATCATAAACACCGGATTGCAATCGCGCTGGGGGCGTTGGATGGGCTGACCGGCTTGAAGATTGAGGAACATATTTTTGTGGCCAATAAGGGCGATTATTACGACATCGCTGACGGGCTTCCGCAAAAAGCAAAAGATTAAGAGGCGACGTGCCGGAAACCGATCTATTGACGCAGCTGCATGTGATGGCGGGCCAGAATATTCTGGGTGTCTATTTTCTGCTGTTGATTGCGCCCTTTATGCAGGAGGACGCGGCCGTGGTCGGCGCGGCGTCTTTGTCGCTTGGCGGGCTCGGCAGCAATAGCGTTGCGCTGTTTGTCGCAGTGGGGTTGGGGCTGACCGTCAGCGTGTTGTGGAAATACTGGCTTGGGCGTGCGGCGCGGACGCGCAAATGGGCGCAGCGTTTTGCCGCCAAACCCACCGTCGAAAAAGCTCAAGCGCTGGTTATGGACCGGCTCGGCGTCAGCATGATCGTGGCTCGGTTCGTGCCTGGAACGCGCATTCCGCTCTATGTCGCGGCCGGGTTTTTCAAAGCGCCATGGTGGGCGTATGCTGGCTGGAGCGCGGTGAGCGTCGCGCTCTATATCGGGGCCATATTCGCCCTATTCCACGTCGTTGGCGCGGTGGCGGGGGAGGCTGCTTCTATCTGGCTGCCAGCGGTCGCTATCTTTACGCTTTTGGGTTATGTCGCGATCCAGAAATTGCGGGCAAGGAAATAAGCCATGTTTGGCCGGGGACTACGCAGACCATGATTGAGGGCGGGATTGAGGCGATTGCGTCAATGAGCATCTGGTTGCTGATGTTCAGTATTTTCATCGGCCCGTTCATTCAGGAAGATGGGGCGGTGATTTTCGCGGCGACCGCCTCGCTCGCCGGCGCTGCGCCGACCCATATTATCTTGTTGGTGGTGTTCTTGGGGCTGATTGGCAGCGACGCCTGGAAATACTGGCTTGGCCGGTTCGCGCGGCGCCATGAATGGGCGCATCGGTTCGCCGAAAAACCTGGCGTTTCTGTAGCTGGCGATCTGGTGCGCAAAGAGTTGTGGCAGACCATGTTGACGGCGCGCTTTGTGCCCGGCACGCGCATTCCGACCTATATCGCCTGCGGGTTTTTCAAAGCCCATTACGGCAAATATATTTTGATCCTCAGCTTTACCGCGCTCATCTACGTCGCAATGTTCTTTGGCTTGTTTCACTCGGTCGGCGCCGTCGCCGGGGAAAAAGCTACGCTGTGGATGCCAGTGATCGCGGTTGTCTTGCTCGCCGCCTATATTTTGTTTCGCTGGTACAATCACACAAGCAAACATAAAGGCCCGATGACGCCGATGACCGATGAGCAAGACCACCCCATGCCCGACATGCCGGGTTTTGAAGGAACGCCGCTTGAGGAAGCCGGGGAAGACGCCGAAGCCGATAAGGATTAGCAAAAGCGCGCGAGGACCAATCCCCTTGACCTTCACTATGCCCGATGAATGGCGACGATTGCGAGCCGACACGCCTGGCGCTGCGCATGTTGTCCATTTCAACAATGCTGGCGCGGCGCTGATGCCGGGACCGGTGATCGGCGCCATGCAAGAATATTTACAGCTCGAAGCTGAGATCGGCGGCTATGAGGCCGCACGCGCTCGTTCGGCGGAGATTGTCGAAATCTATCGCGATGTCGCTGCAACGATTGGCGCCAAGGCCGAAAATCTCGCATTGACGGCGAACGCTACGGATTCATACGCACGTGCTTTGTCTTCGATCCCGTTCAAAGCGGGCGACGTGATCGTGGCGGCGTGGAGCGAATATGCGTCGAACCAGATTCAGCTCTTGTCGCTCGCGAAGCGTTTTGGCGTTCGGGTCGTTCGCGCCCCGGCGACATCTGCCGGACAAACAGATATTGACGCGCTCGAAGAGATCATCAAACGGGACAGGCCAAAGCTGGTTGTCGCCGTCCACATCAATACGAGTTCGGGGATTATCGACGACGTGGCCGGGATCGGCGCCCTTTGCCGGCTTCACGACGTTTTCTATATGGTCGATGGTTGCCAATCGCTCGGCCAAATGCCGATCCGCGTCGCCGATATCGGTTGTGACTTCTTCAGCGCCACGGCGCGAAAATTCTTACGCGGGCCGCGCGGCGCCGGGCTGCTTTATGTTTCCGACCGTATACTGAGCGAAGGGCTGGAACCGCTATTCCCGGATTTGCGCGGTGCACAGCTGCAGAACGAGAAGGAATACCGCCCTGCGGCCGGCGCCCAGCGATTCGAAGATTGGGAGTTCTCCTACATCGTGCTTGCCGGCTTCGGCGCTGCAGCGAAATATGCAAACAATATTGGCCTTGATCGGATTGAAAAACGCCTGGCGGATGTGAATGACAGCCTGCGTTCAGCGCTCCGGGGGCTTAACGGATGGCGCGTTCTCGACGAGGGCGTAGGCGCGTCGCCCATCATCCCGATCTTCGCAGAGGGCAAGGACGGCGCAGCAATCCGGGACGCACTTGCCAAATGGGGCGTCAACACGACGTTTATCGAACAAGACTGGGCACCCATGGACCCGCGCCTTGGCGAGGCAGGCTGGGCGATCCGTCTGTCGCCACATTATTACACATCCCCATCTGACATTGATCTGCTATTACAAGGGTTAAGGGACGCCCTTTAGGGTGGCGAAGCCGATAAGTTGAAAGGTACGCAATGGATTTCGCACTAACGGATGAACAAGAAGCCATTCAGGAAATGGCGCGGCGTTTCGCGAGCGATGAGCTGGCGCCTAAGGCTGCTGAATGGGACGAGAAAAAACATTTCCCGGTCGATGTCATCAGGAAGACGGCGGCGCTCGGCCTTGCGGGAATTTATACGCGCGACGATGTCGGCGGCTCGGGGTTGGGGCGGCTCGATGCGGCGCTGATTTTCGAAGCCCTGTCGGCAGGCTGCACATCGACGGCGGCGTATCTGTCGATCCACAATATGTGCTCATGGATGATTGACCGCTTTGGCGACGACGCGTTGCGCGAGAAATATTGCCCTAAACTGACTTCGATGGAGATGGTGGCGAGCTATTGCCTGACCGAGCCGGGTTCGGGCTCCGATGCGGCGGCGCTGAAAACCAAGGCCGTGCGCGATGGCGACGAGTATGTGTTGAACGGCTCAAAAGCGTTCATCTCCGGCGCCGGCGTATCCGACCTTTATGTGGTGATGGTGCGCACCGGCGGGGACGGGCCCAAGGGAATTTCAACCGTGCTGGTTGAAAAAGATACGCCCGGACTTTCGTTTGGCGCGCAGGAACGCAAGATGGGCTGGAATTCGCAACCCACAGCCATCGTCAATTTTGAAGATTGCCGCATACCAGCCTCCAACCGCGTCGGCGCGGAAGGCGAGGGCTTTAAATTCGCGATGATGGGGCTCGATGGCGGGCGCTTGAACATCGCCGCCTGTTCCCTCGGCACGGCGGGCGCGGCGCTGAAAGCGGCGCTTGATTATTCCAATGAACGCAAAGCCTTTGGCAAGCGTCTCAACCAGCAACAGGCGCTGCAATTCAAACTCGCCGACATGGCGACGGAGTTGGAGGCGGCGCGCGTCATGCTCTATCAGGCGGCGTGGAAGCTCGACAATAAAACCCCGGACGCGACGCGCTTCTGCGCCATGGCCAAACGCTTCGTCACCGACACCGGCTTTAACGTCGTCAATGACGCGCTGCAAATTCACGGCGGCTACGGATATTTAAAAGATTATCCGCTGGAGCGGATGCTGCGCGATGTGCGCGTGCATCAGATTTTGGAAGGGACCAATGAAATCATGCGCGTGATTGTCGCAAGAGATTTATTGAAGGAGTATCAGGCGTAAACCTGAAAAGAAAAAAATGACCGCGACATTATCAAACATACGACCCGTCCTGTTTGCGCTCGCCGGCATTTGTATGATGCTGTTGCTAACCGCTTGCGGCGAAAAGTATGATGACACGAATTTTGATTATTATGGCAAGCTCAGCGCTATGCAGGCTTTCAATGGGGATACGCTGTTCTTTCTGGAGACCGATGACGGCGCTGAGTATCAGCTCGAATTTAGTAAGAAAACTCAATATGTGAATATTGAAGAGGGTGAGTACCTAGACGAATATATATGGGCGCTGGGCCGGTATCATGGGGTTTACGGAAAGTCGAAGGACGATGAGAACCCTAAAGTTATATTCAGTAAGCGTATCGTTTTGATTGTAGATAACGAGGAACCGGAAGAGTGATCGACGGCCTCGTTGAATAGAGCTAAGGAACACATAATGAGCGCAGCGAAAGGCTACTGGATCGGGCATGTGACGGTGACCAACCCGGAGCGATATCCGGAATACCAAGCGGCGAACGCTGAACCGTTTCAGAAATATGGCGCGCGGTTTATTGTGCGCGGCGGGCAAAGTAAAACCGTTGAAGGCGAAGCGCGCGAACGCCACGTCGTGATCGAATTCGACACCTACCAAAAAGCGCTCGATTGTTACCATTCGCCGGAATATCAAGCGGCCGCTGATTTACGTAAAGAGTTCGGCGAGGCGGATATCATCGTTGTTGAGGGGGTGGCGGCCGAATGACCGACGACATCCAGTTTGAACAAACTAGAGCGTGACGCTAAGCCAGACTTATGAGAATTCTTCTTTCCTTATCGATGTTTATCATTGGCGTGGGGCTGATCGCTTACTCATATTTGGGGGCTTTCGTAACATTGGCTGGCGAAATTGAACGCGAGTTATATGGGTTGACGCCATTATCTTCTATCGCAAAAATTCTCTATTACATAAGTTCCGGTGAGATTCCGCAACTCGCCGGATATTTCTATGGCGGTGTATTCATTATCGTGGTCGCGGGTCTTTATCTCGTTGGGCTATTTGGGAAAAAAACCTGAAAATGACGAGTGACATCCTGTTTGGAGAAACCAACGCCTGGGGCGTTGTTACGCTCAATCGTGAGAAGGCGCTGAATGCGCTGACCTGGGACATGGTCAAGGCGATGCGTGCGCAGCTAACCGCCTGGGCGGGCGACAACACGGTTAGAGCTGTGCTGGTTAAGGGCGCGGGTCCCCGCGCCTTTTGCGCCGGCGGCGATATTCGCTGGCTGCATGACGCGGCCAAGGCCGATCCGGCGCACGCATCTGAATTTTTTCGCGAGGAATATCGCAATAATTCACTGATCTACCATTACCCAAAGCCTTATGTGGCGTTGATCGACGGTATCGTCATGGGTGGCGGCGTTGGCATATCCGTACACGGAGATTTTCGCGTGGCCGGGGATGCGACATTGTTCGCCATGCCAGAAACCGGGATTGGCCTCTTCCCCGATGTTGGCGGCGGGCATTTTATGCCGCGCCTGCATGATGGGTTGGGCCTATATTATGCGCTGTCGGGAGCGCGCGCCAAGGCCGCTGACTGCATGGCGGCGGGCATTGCGACCCACTACGCGCCGGCGGATAAATATTCAGAACTTGAAGCCGCACTGCTGGATGTGCCGCTCGGCGATCATGCTCATGCCGACATTGAGACTGTGCTGGATATTTACGCCGGTGATCCAGGGCATGCGGGGATCAATGATTTACGCGGCGATGTCGCAAGGTTGTTTGTCGGCCATGAAACGCTCGCCAGCCTGATGGCGGCGCTCAAAGCCGACGACAGCGCATTCACCAACGAGACATTGCAAACCCTCGAGCGCATGTCGCCAACGTCTATGGCGCTGACCTTCGAACAGATGAAACGCGGCCACACACTCGACTTTGATGATAATATGAAAATGGAATTTCGCATCGTCCGCCGCGTGATGGAGGGCCATGATTTCTTCGAAGGCGTGCGTGCGCAGATTTTGGACAAGGACCGTGAACCGAAATGGAAGCTTGCGAGCCTGGCGGCGTTGAACGACGACGAGATCGCGCGCTATTTTGAAGGGCTTGGCGAGGCGGAATTGGTGTTGCCTTAGCGCCCGGTTAGCTGGAAGTCCTAAATGAACATTGAACCAATCCCATTAGCGCGCTTGGCCTTCGCCTTTATTCCGGCGGCGGCGGTGATTGCGCTGATGTGGCGGTTTAGCGCCGGCCATCAAAAAGCACTTTATGCATTTTTGCGGATGTTTATTCAGCTGCTGCTTATCGGCTATGCCTTGGTTTATATTTTTGCGTCTAGTTCAGCGCTTGTTATCAGCGCGATATTGGCCGTCATGATTGCTGCCGCCAGCTGGATCGCTCTCAACACCATTAAAACTGGCAAGCGCGAACTGTTCAAAGCGTCAGCCCTGTCCATTGTTGGGGGTGGGGGCGTGACCCTTGCTTTCATAACCCAAGGCGTTCTGGCTCTGGATCCATGGTACGCCCCAAACATGATTATACCCCTGGCAGGCATGATTTTCGCCAGCTCCATGACCAGTATTTCGCTGGCAGCGGAGCGGCTGAATGCGGAGCTTGGCAATGGGATAAAGGCTGACATGGCGCGCCGGACCGCATTTCAAGCGGCGATGATCCCGATTATCAACGCGCTGTTCGCGGTCGGGCTGGTCTCATTGCCGGGCATGATGACCGGTCAGATTTTGTCAGGCGTCTCGCCGCTCATCGCAACGCGGTATCAGATCATGGTGATGTGTATGATCTTCGGCGCAACAGGCTTGTCTACAGCTTGTTTTCTCTATTTGACGAGGAATGCTACAGCGTTCAAACAAACCGTCATGTCGTTGCAGGAGGAAGAACAATGACAAAAATCGGATTTATCGGCCTCGGCAATATGGGTGGGCCGATGGCGGCGAATCTTGCCAAGGCAGGCCATGATGTGACCGCGACGGACCTCTCGATCGGTGCGGTCGATCGCGCGGTGGAGGCGGGGTGCCAGCGCGGTGAGAGGGTCGCTGCGGCGGTGGCGGACGCCGATGTCGTGGTGACGATGTTGCCCGCTGGCGCGCATGTGCGCTCGGTTTATACCGAAGGTTACGGCGTCATCGCCAACGCCAAACACGGCGCCTTGTTTATCGACTCATCGACCATTGATGTCGGCTCCGCGCGCGCGGTTATTGAAGCCGCGGCGGAGAAAGGTTTTGCTATGATCGATGCGCCGGTCTCCGGCGGTGTTGCGGCGGCCACGGCGGGTACGCTGACCTTCATGACTGGCGGCGAGCGCGAAGCATTTGAGCGCGCCAAGCCGGTGCTGGAAGCCATGGGTAAAAACATTTTCCATGCCGGCGCCGCCGGCAATGGCCAGGTGGCTAAGATCGCCAATAATATGCTGCTCGGCATCACTATGATCGGGACTTGCGAGGCATTTAATCTGGCTGAAAAACTTGGGTTAGACGCACAAACTTTTTTCGATATTTCCTCGACTGCCTCTGGTCAGTCCTGGTCGATGACCAGCTATTGTCCCGCGCCGGGCCCGGTTCCCGCCGCGCCGTCCAACCGCGACTACCAGCCGGGCTTTTCCGCAGCGATGATGTTGAAGGATATGCGCCTGGCGCAGGAAGCGGCCCATAGCGCAAAAGCGGCAACTCCGCTCGGCGCACAGGCCGAAGCGCTCTTTGCGCTGATGGAATCAGCAGGCAAAGACAATCTCGATTTTTCCGGAGTGATGAAGCTTATTCGCGGTAACCTGTGACATCGTAATGGATGTCGCTATCAGACTTTTCAGCCTCGGTCTTTTCTTCTCTTAAAAAGGATAGGCCAAATTCGTTTTCGTGCTGCCAGGCGATCCGCGCTTTTTTCTGGATGCCGGTTTCCTCGAATTTAAGGACAACATATTGCGGCATATCGAATTCATTTTCGATGGAGATGCGCGCGCCGTCAGCACTCAGATTGATGATCACGCAGGCAATGGAATCGATTTTATTGACGAAAATCCGCGCTAGTTTGAAAACGGTTTTGCGTGGTTGGCGACGTTTGTCCTCGCCGGCAAACTCAGGCGAAGCCGAGACCGGTTTGGCGTTGATGATCCTCGCCAGGCGCCGGTTAACGGCTTCACGCTCGACAGCGATTTCAGCTTCTGATTTGTGGTCCTGGCGCGAGCGCCGAAAGCTTGTATGAGACAGATCAGCCATAAGCGCCATTTTGCGGCAAACTCCTTAATTTCCAATTAGTGTTAATCGCCTGGCCTTGAGGGCTGGTAATTCGTAGCGCCCGGGCCCATCTTTCCCGCAATGCCGCCGGATACAGCTGACATATTAGAGACCACAGGCGAGGCCGCCCCGTTCGGGCGCTCCATCGCGCGTATGTTCGCAGTGCTGTTTCGCCCGGCGATGAAGAAATGGCGCTTTCGTATTGGTCTTGCCTTTGGGTTAACGGTTATCGCCAAGGGGTTTTCGGTCATCGCCCCGGTTTTCATGGGCAATGGCATCAACCAGCTGACTGCCGGCGGTTCGATTTCCGGCGAGGCGGCGACCGGGGCAGGGCTCTCTTTCGTTGCGTTCTTCACTCTATTCGCGATCGCGCGGCTCCTCTCCAATGGGCTGCCGGCTATACGCGATGCGTTTTTCACTTCGGTGACGCAAGATGCGCAGCGCGCAATCTCTGTGGATGCGTTTGCCCATGCCCAAAATCTTGACCTTCAGTTCCACCTGACCCGCCGGTCGGGCGTCCTCAACCGCATTATTGAGCGCGGCTCGCAGGCGATGGAATATCTGTTGCGGTTTTTAGCGTTTAATATCGGGCCGACGCTGGTGGAACTGGTGTTGGCGTCGATCGTGTTGGCGGTTCTATACGGAATGCAATTTTCCTTGGCCGCAATCGCAACGGTCGGGATTTATGCACTGTTCACCATCATCGTCACCGAATGGCGAAACCAGCAGCGTCGGGAGCTCAACAAGACCGATACGCAACTGCGCGGTATTGCGCTTGATACGTTGGCCAATTTTGAAACCGTGAAGTCGTTTGCCGCCGAAGACCGTGAGGCCGGGCGCTATGACGAGGCAACGCGCGACTATAACCGCCAATATGTGAAAGTGATGCAGTCGCTGGCAGTCCTTAATGGCGGGCAGGAAGTCATTATGACCGGCGGCCTTCTGGCGGTTGCGGTGATGGCCGGGTTTGGCGCTGTGAATGGTTCGATGCAGGTCGGCGATGTCACGGCGATTATCTTGATGCTGGTCAATATCTATCGCCCGCTCAACATCCTCGGCTGGGCGTGGCGCGAGATTAAGCAGGGCACGGTCGATATCGAAAAGCTGTTCAACCTGATGGATATGAAATCAGAGGTCAGCGATGCGCCGGATGCGCGCCCATTTACGCCGAAGGTTGGTAAGATCCGTTTTGAAAATGTGCGGTTTACGCATCAGGGCCGTTCAAGCGGACTTGATGATGTGTCTTTTTGTGCACCCGGCGGGGCTTTTGTCGGCGTTGTCGGGCCTTCCGGCGCTGGCAAGTCGACCATCTTAAAACTGTTGTTCCGGTTCTATGATCCTGCGTCGGGGCGAATCCTCGTTGATGGGCAGGATGTGAAAACGGTGACGCAAGCCTCTCTGCGCGCGGCGCTCGGGCTGGTGCCGCAGGAGGTGGTCCTCTTTAATGACACGCTGCGGTTCAACCTGGCTTACGCCAAACCGGACGCAAGCGATGATGAGATTATGCAAGCGGCGGGACGTGCTCAGCTTGGCGCGTTTATCGCCAGCCTGCCGAACGGTCTCGACACGCGGGTTGGCGAGCGCGGGCTAAAATTATCCGGCGGCGAGAAGCAACGCGTCGGCGTCGCCCGGGCGGTTTTGTCAGATCCGCCGATCCTGATTTTGGACGAAGCGACGTCGTCGCTAGATTCAACCACCGAAGAAGATGTGCAGGCCGCGCTCAGGGAGGCTGCAAAGGGGCGCACCACCCTGGCAGTTGCGCATCGCCTCTCGACTATCGCCTCAGCCGATTTGATCTTGGTGCTTGAGGATGGCGGGATCATCGAACGCGGAACCCATGGAGAATTGATTGCCCGCGATGGGCTTTATGCCTCGCTATGGCGGCTTCAGACGGGCGGTGAGGAAGATGTAGAGGGTGGCGCGTTAGCGCCGATGGAAAGTCTGACCCCTGTAGTGGCCGAGTAGTTAGAAGTGACCCAGCGATATGCTGTGCGGTTTTTCAAAAAAACGTTTCAGCCGACAGCTTGTTTATCCGCCGCTGGCTTTGCCCATTTTTTTAACACCGCTTCCAGATTGTCCTGTTTGACGGGTTTGGACAAATAGTCGTCCATGCCGGCATCGATGCAACGCTGGCGGTCCTCACGCATGGCATGCGCGGTGACGCCGATAATCGGGATGCGCTCGCCAGTCTTTTTCTGGCGCCGTCGGATGAGGTTCGTCGCCTTGCCGCCATCCATTTCCGGCATTGAGACATCCATTAATACGATATCAAATTGTCCAGCCTTGTATTTGCTGACAGCGACTTTGCCATTTTCGGCAATCGTGACTTTGCAGCTGATCTTCTCCAGCATCGCTTTGATGACCATTTGGTTGACAGTGTTGTCTTCGGCGACGAGCACATCCAGTCCTAAATTGCTTGGCGCACCGGCGTCGCTGTTCGCTTCGTTGGTGTTCGTGTCCGCGCTCGAAAGCGCCGCCGCCATACCGGTTATGCGTTCCGCGGCGCTGTCGTTGATCGCTGTCAGAATTGAATTGAGTAGCATCGATGCGCGCGCTGGTTTGACGAGATAGGCGGAAAAGACATCCCCCACGAGCCCGTTAGGGTCACCCTTGCGGCCGGCCGAGGTCAGGAGAATGAGCGGCGTTGCTGCAATCGCCGTGTCTGCCTTGATCATTTTCGCGAGGGTGACGCCGTCAATATTGGGCATTTGAAAATCAAGCACACCGACTGCATAGGGTGCATTGTCAGCCGCCGCTGCAGTCATCGCCGCGAGCGCATCTTTTGCGCTTTCAAAGGCGTCCGCTTCCAGCCCCCATGACGCCAGCTGCTCTAGCAAAATTGTGCGATTAACTTCGTTATCGTCGACAATCAACGCGCGCAAATTGTCAAGCTTGGCAGGACGCGCCGCCAGGTTTTCGCAGGCTGTGGCGTCAATCGCCAGCGGCAGGGTGATGGTGAAAGTCGAACCCTTGCCGGGGTTGCTCGTCAGTGAAATTGCGCCACCCAGCGCTTCCACCATTTTACGGCTGATCGCAAGACCAAGACCAGCGCCGTCATAACGTCGTGCAGAAGAGCCGTCGACCTGCTCAAACTCTTCAAAGATAGCCTTCTGCTGGTCAATGGGGATGCCGCAGCCGGTATCGGTAACAGATATCACCACCGACGTAATCTCGCCGCTGCGTTTGCCGGAAACCTCCAGCAGGATATGTCCTTGTTCGGTAAATTTCACCGCGTTGCCAACCAGGTTGGTGATGATTTGCCGGATACGGCCAGGATCGCCGATAAACGCGCTGCCAAGATCAGGTGCGTAGCGCACCATCATCTCAAGGCCTTTTTTCTCCACCTGCAGCGCCAGAAGGGTCGCAACATCCTCAATTGATTCCCGTAAATCAAAGGTCTCGGCAGCGAGCTTGAATTTACCGGCCTCAAGTCGGGAGAAATCGAGAATATCGTTGATGATCTTCAAAAGTGCATCGCCTGAACTGACGATGACGCTGGCCATACTTGCTTGCTTTTCTGTAAGCTCCGTATCAAGAAGAAGAGACGCCATGCCGACGACACCGTTCATGGGCGTGCGAATTTCGTGGCTCATATTAGCGAGGAACTCAGATTTTGTACGGTTTGCGGTCTCGGCGGCGTCTTTCGAAATTAAAAGTTCCTCAGAAAGCTCACGCAGCTCGTCCTCGCGCTGTTGTGCTGCTGTGATGTCATTATAAGTTGATACGAAACCGCCATTGGGCCGGGCGCGAATAATTTCCTCTATAATAGCGCCGTCTTTCTGGCGGCGGGTGACGCGAAATAGACCGGTCTCCTTTATCGCTTTGAAGCATTGCGTATAATATTCTTCACTGGAAGAAAATTCATAAAGACCGTGGCGAATGCCGATTTCAAGCACCGGCGTAATATTGAGGCCTGGGGCCCACATTTCCTGTGGCAGCCCGGATGTACGCCAGGCTTTGCTGTTGAGATCGATGATTGTAAATTCTTGATCCATAACCACAACGCCATGCGCCATGGATTCCAGAACTTCCTTTAGCAGGCTGGATTTAGCTTCAATGACGGCTGTACGCATCTGGATTGTCTGTTCAAGCTTGGCGTTGTTTTCTTCAAGTTGCTGGCGTGCGGAGGCGGCTTCCTCGACGGCGGTGATACGTTCACTGATATCTCGGGTGACGCCTCGATAGCCTTTAAAGATTCCGCCTTGGTCATATATGGGTTTCGCACTGCATTCAGCCCACATCACAGAACCGTCTTCGCGGCGGATGGAGTGAACCAATGCGTTCATGGGTTTGCGGGCTCTAAATGCGTCATAAAAGTCGCTTTGCTGTGCTGTTGTCGTACTCTCACCAGAAGCGCCAACTTTTTGGCCGATAAATTTTTGGTGGTCGAAGCCGGTTAATATGCTGGCCCGTTCGGAGATGTAGCGATAGCGCAAATCTGCATCGATTTCCCACCCCCAATCGCCGGCGCTTTCGGCAAAGTCACGTTGTCGTTCTTCGCTTCGACGAAGGCGCAACTCAGCGTCGACTTGCTTGGTGACGTCGCGGCTCCATCCGACATAGCCGGTAAAATTCCCTAAAGAGTCGAATTTCGGCTGCCCGCTAGAAGACAGATGAACCACAGTACCATTAGGCCGCATTATCGAGAAAGATAAGTCTGAGAACGGTTCATGCTGCGGATCAGACCGTTCGGTAATTTCGTTAATGTTATTGCCTACCCCGTTTTGTTGCAAGATAACCTGTAAGCGCCGGCCAATCACCGTGGATATTTTGATGCCGGTGACCTTTTCAAAGTTTGCGGAAATATAAGTTAGCTCGCCATTGGCGTTACGCTCCCACGCCCAGTCGGATGTGCTTTCAATGAAGGTGCGTAAGTTGCCTCGAGCTTCTTCAGCCCGGTGTTGTTTTTCATGCTCCGCGATACACATTTCTGCAATCAACTTGCCCATATGCGTCAGGTGGCGCCAACCGATCATGGCCGCACACAGCAAAATGGCGCCAAACCCTATCAGTTGTAGCTCACCGGAAAACAGTAGCGCCGTACTGAATGGCGCGACGCACAGTGTCATCGATGCGAGCCCTGTGCGCGGCGTCGCTGACATTGAATAGGCGGTTCCGATGCCACAAAAGCCACACCAAAGCGCCAGCAGCACGCAACCTCCGAAGTCAGCAAAGCTGGACAGGTAAAGCGCCGTGCTGCTGCAAGCCACGCCAAGGCCGATTGTGATTGGCATAACAGAATTGACCTGGTTGCGCTTGTGTTCTGGCGTCATCTGGTCAATTTTCAGATTAATCCAAAACGGAACACGCAACAACGCGAAAGCCAAGAATAGACCGGTAGCGAACAAGATGAAACCGGGCGCATAGTTAAAAAACTGAATGCTGATTACGACAGAACACAGCGCGATGCCAATCAGAATGCGCGGCAATTGGTCTTGCATCTCGCGCAGCTGACGCTCGACCACAATATCGGGCGTGTCGTTCGGCGTCGCTTGCAATAGCGAGCGCTGCAGGATTGTCGAAATTTGCATATCCGTGACCGCCCTCGGGGCAAAACCCGGCGAAGCATCGTCAAATATGATTAATTCAGCGTTTAGCATGAGTATTTATGCGCTACTTAAGACCAGTAGTTATGTCTTGCGGTAACCGTTCGGTAGGGTTTGTAAACGCCGGATGAAGGACGCTGTTGCCCCCTTCGGTCGCCGATTATCGCGGCGCAATGACGGTTTGCAATTACCCGCCGCCGGCAAGCGGCATGATGCAAAGAATCGCGCTATAGGCTATAGCTGCTTCATTGCGTGTTTCCCTATTTGAATGAGAATTATATGCCTAAATTTGCCGACGGTGTGTTGCAGTTTCAACACCATGTCTTTCCAGCGAAAAAAGCACTGTTTGAGGCTTTGAGCGACGGCCAATCGCCTGAAGCGCTGTTCATCACTTGTTCGGATTCGCGTATTGAGACCGGTATGCTCACGCAGTCGGAACCGGGTGAGTTGTTTGTCTGCCGAAATGTTGGCAACATAGTCCCGCCGCATACGGAACATACCGGCGGCGTGACGGCGTCATTGGAATTTGCAGCGGCAGTCCTCAAAGTACCACATATCGTTATCTGCGGGCATACCGGATGCGGCGCCATGGAGGCGGCGATGGGGACGCAAGACCTTTCCGGTCTTCCCCACGTTCGTCGCTGGCTGCAGTTTACTAAAAAAGCGGTCAGAATTGTGGAGGAAGCCGGGCGGAGGAAGAGCCTGGCGGAAAAGCAGGATATGCTGACCGAGCAGAATGTTATCTTACAGCTTGACCACCTTAAAACGCACCCAGCGGTTTCTGAAAGGCTGGAATGCGGCGAGCTTACGCTGCATGGTTGGGTCTATCACATAACCACCGGCAATGTGCAGGTATATGACGAGCATCGCAATCAATTTGTTCCGACGACGGATTATTACTCGTAAAAACCGGCCTCTCGCAGGCGCTGTAGTATCGACCAGATGGCTAAACAAACCTAAACGGCGTAGGGGCAAGGCCTATCCCGGCCTGTTGAGGCGAAAAGCTGGCCATGACGTGGTGGTTTGCTGCATCGGCACGCCGCCGTCATAACCTGGCGTCTCCTTCTCTCTAATGGTATCGACTATGAAGGCCGCGACCATGATTGGAATATCCGAGACGATGGAACAATTTGCATCGCCCCTGCCGTCAGCTTTCGGCAGAATGCTAAGCCGCCAATAAGAATTTTTGCCGGTCATTTTGATCCCCATATCACGCGCATCGAGGCGGGCGTTTGATCCACATTCCACCCGTATGCGGGCTGATTTTGTAATCGACGGGTTAAAAATCGAAAGCGTCATTGTGCGCTTGGCGCTGCGGTAGCCGATCACCTGACGGCGGCCATTGCGTTCTTCGTGTATTTGATTGAGGAATATATTCCCGATACGGACTGGATGCACGCGCCAGCGCGATGCGGAGTCTGGCGAGACGGCATCGGTCAGGGTTGCGACCGCCTGGCCTTGCGTTGTTGTGACGACTTGCGCCTCTGGATTTTTTGTTATCGGAGGCAATTTAATTGGCGGAAGTTTGCTTGGTGTTTGCGCCAGCAAGGGCGCGGCAAGGAAGGCCAAAATTGAAGCCAGGACAACAATGCGCATGATATATCTCCCCGATAGGAATTTGAACCGGGACAGTGTAGCATAAAGCAGGCGCCAGGTTAAGTTCAACGCACCAGGGTCAGGCGTTTGGCTGCGCGGGTAACGCCGGTGTAGAGCCAGCGCGCGCTATGCTCACGAAACATATAGCTTTCATCGAATAGAACCACATCATCCCATTGCGAGCCTTGCGCTTTGTGGACGGTGAGGGCGTAGCCGTAATCAAACTCGTCCGCGCCTTTGCGTTGTTCCCACGGGACTTTTTCCGGACCGTCGAGAAAAAACGCCCGCGGCACAGATACGTTGACGGCCTTGCCGCCTTCTTCTGGGTGCACCGAAAAACGCACCCGTCCGCCGCGCGGCGACATCCGCCGATCAACGGTCCAGATGCCGCCGTTCAACATCGCTTTCTTTTTATTGTTGCGCAGGCAGACCAATTTCTCGCCGGCTTCCGGCGTCAGGTCGGTGTGGCCGTGCAACTCGCGTAATCGGTCATTGTAGCGTTTGCGGGTGCGATTGGCGCCCACCAGGATCTGGTCGGCGGCGATAATTTCGTCGGTTGAGATGTCGCGTTTGCTGATAATCCGGCATTGCTCGGATTGTTCGTCAAAGTCGCCGCCCTCGCGGATCGCCATCGACAAGCGGATGATTGGATTGTCCGCCGCCTGGCGGTGAATTTCCGTCAGCATGAAATCCGGCTCGGCCCCAGTAAAAAACCCGCCGCCTTTCACCGGGGGTAATTGCGCCGGATCGCCAAGCACCAGTACCTTCTTGCCGAAGGAAAGCAGGTCGCGGCCAAGTTCCTCGTCGACCATTGAGCATTCATCGATGATGATGAGGTCGGCAGTGGATGCCGGCGCATCGTGGCGAAGGGTGAACATCGGCTCGTCTTCATCCTCGCCGCCGGCCGGGCGGTAGATCAGCGCATGGATGGTGGAGGCGCCGGCGCAGCCTTTTTGGCGCATCACATGCGCGGCCTTGCCGGTGAAAGCGGCGAACGCAACTTCGCCGCCGGCATGTTCGGCGAGATGGCGCGCCAGCGTTGTCTTGCCGGCGCCGGCATAACCGAACAGGCGAAACACCTGGTTGCTTGCGTCTTTGGCGCCGCCTTTGAGCCAGCTGTCAACGCTAAGAAGGGCGGCGTCCTGTTCCGGGGACCAGTTCACGTCGAATGTGTTCTTCCAATTGCTAGAGCGTGTTCACAAAAAGTGTACGCGGTTTTTGGGTTCGAGTGAGGCGAGTAAGCGCCGAACGCGACCAGATAAGAATCTAGACCACGTTCTTCGATCCGGTGAGTAGGGAACGTGGTCTAGGCGTTGGCGCATAGACAGATTGACCGCGCGGAGCAATGTTTATCCTGGGCCGCCGGATGGATCGCCGAACAGCGGTATATTATCGTTATGGTTGCAGAGCGCCCTGATCGCACCATGTATGGGAGAATATCCGCCGCGGCTCCAAATACTCCTGCCTGCTACAATGTGATAAAATCGCATATATCGTTGCAGCAAATCAATTTCATCCTGATTTTCCTCCAGAAAGGCAAAATTTTCTCCCAGAAACCATTGACTTAGGCAAGTTATTAACAAACATTAACGCAGTTGAGCTGACCCGGGGAGTGTTGGGATGGGTATTTTAAAAATTACTGCAATCGCATGTGCGGTTGGATTAGGCATGTCGGGCGCCGCACAGGCGGTGACGATTACAACAACGGATGACGCGACCACGCTCGTCAATACGATACTTGGGGCCGGGGTCACTGTCGTCGGTACGCCTACCTACACAGGCACGACGACACAATCGGGCACCTTCACCGGCGGCGCGGCGGAAGTCGGCTTTGCTTCCGGCATTGTCCTGTCGACGGGCAATGCGAATGATATTCCGGGGCCCAACAATAACGGCACGGAAACGCGCGGCGTCGGCAATACCAGCGACGACGATATTAATACCAGTTTGGGAACTGGGGGCGTAGCGGAAATCGCGAACTCGTTTGATGCGGCGGTTTTGGAATTTGATTTTCAATTTGGCGATGGTTCAATTGGCGGCGAGGTGAATTTCGCCTTCGTCTTCGCCTCTGAAGAATATATCGATTTTATTGACACACAATTCAACGATGAGTTCCAATTATTTGTTGACGGCGTCAATCTTGGCACAATTGGCGGCTTTGGCATTAATATCAATAATATCAATGATGTTGCCAATTCCGGCTCCTATATCAACAACGTCGATAATACGAACGGCATAGCTGTCGCCGGCCTCGATATCGGCTTTGATGGTTTAACCACTGTTTTGATTGCCAGTTCCGGATTGCTTGGCCCGGGCACGCATACGGCCCAGTTTATCATTGCCGACGTAGCCGATGGCCTTCTTGATGCAGGCGTCTTTATCCAGGCGGGAACATTTAATCCGGATAATCCGAATGATCCGCCAGTTCCGGAAATTCCTGTGCCGGCGGCGTTGCCATTATTCCTTTCAGGGATAGCAGGCTACAGATTTTTACGCCGCCGTCGTAAGCAGGCATAACGTAACACCCTATAGTATTAAAAAGGCGCGCTTCGGCGCGCCTTTTTTATTTTGTCTGATAGGGTATTTTCCAGCAGATGGGGGCTCTGGTCGGCTTGTAATGCGCGGGCGGTTTCCAATATACCAATCGTTCGGTACAATGGAGCTTGAACGATGCCGCAAATAAAATCATCCCGCGAGGAAGCCGTTGAGGCGATCATGCGGGAATTTCGCAACTCCGGATATGACGCCGCCAGCCTCGCCCGTCTGTCAGCGGCGACCGGTCTCGGCAAGTCGAGCCTTTATCATTATTTCCCCAACGGCAAAGAAGATATGGCCAAAGCCGCTGGTGCGCGGGCTGTTGAGCTAGTCATGGAAGCGGTGATTGAGCCTTTGAGCGGCGCAGGCAGTCTGAAGGCGCGTGTGCAAAAGACGGCAGTGGGACTCTCGAAGTTTTACAATGGCGGCAAGGCGAGCTGCCTTGTCGATCTGTTCACGATTGGCGACGCGGAAACGGCGACGCCGGGACTGGCCAAGGCAATGGCCGAGGCCTTGTTGCGCGCCTTTGCGGGTGTCGCCGAAGAAGCGGGGCAACCGAAGAAGGACGCAAAGGCTCGCGCTGAGCGCGCTGTCATCGAGATCGAAGGTGCGCTGGTCGTCACCCGCGCGCTAGGCTCAACGCACCCGTTCCAGCGCATGCTGGCGCGCCTGCCGACGGTGTTGCTGGGCGGCAAAGCCTGAAGCGAAGGCTGTTTAAGTTTTTCTGGCGACGATGAAATGACTGGGAGGAGAGGCCGGATAATTGCCCGTTTCGATAATCTCAAAGCCTTCATTGGTAATGATGCCTTCAAGCTCATCGGTAGTCAGGAACCTAACAAAGGGGGCGAGCCGGAGAAATTGCATAATCGGTAAAGCAATCGGCCAAACCCAACTTTGTCCCGCCATGCATACTGTTTTTGAGATAAACAAGCCGCCCGGTTTCAACAGCGCGTTCACTCTGCGGATGGCGCTCGGCATGTCTTCCAGTAGATGCAGAAGATTGAACGCCATGACCACGTTAAAAGATTGCTCGCCTAGCGCATCATCGAATACGGAGCCTCTAGCGAAAGTAGTATTCCCGATTTTCTGATCTTTCGCTTTGAAGTTGGCAATGTCGATCATCGTGCCGGATGTGTCGCGCACGGAAATGTGCTGTACGCTGCCCGCCAACAACAATGCGGTTGATCCGGTCCCGCAGCCGATTTCTAAAACACTGTCATCCTTTGAAAGATGGGCTTTGGTGCGAGCCATGGTTTGATTGTAGGACTGCACGTCCTTGATCGGACGTTCCGCATATTTTTTCGCGCGTTTGTCCCAGAAATTTTCTGATTTGGGCATGGATTTTTTCTACAGGTTTGTTAGATTTAAATGGAGGCTGACCTGCGCCCTTTGGTTCCCGCATTTATTTAGAGAGCCCTGCTGCTGAATAGCTCATTGTTTTCGGTTTGGCGAGCGCGTCGTGCGTGGAGCCGTAAAAGAACTCAAGCGCACGTCGCGCGCTTGCCGGTGGAATGACGGATGGGAATATCTGTATATTATCTGCAATTACCCAACAGCAAAGGTCTGATATAGCCAGAAGGCGAATATAATAATTGTTTCCAGAAATATAAAAATAAGAGTGCCGACCATGAAGGGTTCGGCATTAGGTTTTATCCATCGACCAAGTGAGAGACGGAGAAATCGCAAATTCCAGCTATGCTTCTTTTTGGGCTCGACGACAGTCTCCGTTTCACGCACACGCAAAAATCGCGTTAGCGATGCAACGAGAATTTGAATCCACAAAATGGCTGTAACTGCGAACGCTGAAATATATTGGGCGAGCAGCACCTGATCAATGCCGTTGTCCAGCATAAAAATTTGAATCGTATAGCCATATGCAATAGAAGCTATGTTGCCGCCTGTCGTTTCAAAAAGTAGACCGACTCCAAGGTTGAGAAAAACAAAAAGAAAAACACAGGCGACTATGATTATGTGAGTCACGATGAAATCCACGACCGTCAGCCCCAACTGTAAGGCATCTGGGATCGTCTTGATGAAGCGAAGAATAATTTGGCTGGCAAAAAACGATACCACAAACCAGATGAGGCCGAGGAAAGACGCTAATGCTATTAGTGTCCAGTGATTAGCGTCTTCGAGTTGAAACGTGTAATTTGGTTGCAAAAACCGTAAGACAAAAAATACTGCAGCATTGATGGTGGCGTAGAGTGCAAATAGGCGAATAAAGGAAAACCGTCCGCCGGGTCCTTGTGTGACGTCATGGAGAAATGCTTCTGTAGCGTCATAACTAGCCGATTCCAGGTCGTCGTCGCTGAACATTGCTCGGCGTATTTTTTCCTTATGGTGGTCTGACGTAACCGCTGAAAGTAAAATACCAAAAGTCGATGTAATACCAACGACATTGCCGTATAGATCCAAAAAATTAATCATTGCTCGAACTCGTAGGATGCATGCCATCATCAGGCCGACGGCGTGGAATTCTGTCAGATAATTTAAGAACGACCGATTTCACTAGACGAAAATTTGGCAAATACTGCAGTTCCAGCGGATCCTCGCCGATACGATAGATCACGAGGTGTCCAATGTTGCGAAACCTCAACAGCAACGGTTCTTCCTCGCCGATCGAGTCGATGCTGCTGGCAAAAATGGTGAGCGTTCGACTTTTCGCGGGCGTATATTCGTTATTGTTTCCCTTTATTTTTCCTCCGCCTGCGAGTTTTATTTCCTGCCCCCATTTTTCCAGAGGGAGCTGGATCCAATTACGAAAATTGAAAAATGTGATGAACAACAGAAATTTAAAAATCACAGCGATGCCTGCATATAGTAGGTATTCGCCAATAGGAATTTTATGGATGACCTTTATTTTTGTTGGCTCAATGACAACTTCTTCCGAATGGGAAACACCATTCCATATGACAAAGCCCAAAAACCCAGTGCTTATGTAAATAAATGGAATTGCGAAAATGAGATGTGATATAATTGAATTCGGATCAAACGCGATCTCACCGACAACTATCGCATAGGCTTCATAAGCCAAGATCAGGACAAAAGGAATGATGAGCAGAAGCAAAATTGACAGGGACCGAAAGTCGCCCTGCACCATTGTTGGGTGCTCGCTGTAAATTGTATTATCCGCAAGCTTGCTGCGCCAACGGCGGACGAAACGTGACATCCAAAATAGTATCGAGACGAGCACAAGGGCAAAAATACCTACATAGCCGATAGGCAGAACTGATAGCCATTCCTGAACAGAGCCCCATGCATGGGCAGACTGATCCAGAAATGACCGTAATTGCGTAAGAATGCCCGAAAAGAACTTACTGAGCCCCGCCATAACTACCCCGCCACCGAATACCCATGCATGCTGATTTAATCGCGGCATTATCATGTTAAATTAGTATTCTTAGCTTATGTAGCAACAAAATGGTCACAAACACAAGGTGAATGCCCTTGATAAGAAATAGTATGTGTGAATACATTGTCCGTATATGTGCTCAATTTTACGTTACTCGAGCGTTTCAGACTTTTCGATTCTTTCAGATACTGTCAGTTGGGCTGCGCTCTCACAAAACATTTAGGGGTGTCCCAGATGTTTAGAGCATCTAAGATGGCGATGCGGTTAAAGCATTTAAAACTCACGCATAATCAGACGAATAAGCTTCTTGAGCACTTCGTTGCCGGGACACCTGCCCGAACGGCGTGCCGCACCAAAACTTTCAACTCTTCCTGAACGACTGCGAATGGCGCTTAAACTATGGCGCGGCGGACCAGCCCTTGAAAACACTCCGAGTATGGCTCAAACCACACTTAAGGAAGTAAATCTTCTGGAACAGCCCCAACATTTATTCGGCATAAATCCGAAATCAGTCGCTAAGGCTATTCATCACATAATTGCTGCAGGGCCTGCCTCTATAGTTTTCGCCTTAATTATGTCACGATCGCGCTTGGCTATGTAACTCGTGACCTGCGCCCATAGCTAACGTGGTTGTGATCCGCGCCTGCTTGAAGTTTCCGGCTTAACATTATATGTACCGGTCGTTCGGTACAGTATTATTTTATCGCTTTGAAAATGAGAAGAAGGAGAACCAAAATGACTAATGAATTCAGCCTGAAAGCCTTTAAGGCCCATCTGCACATGGCCGCTGCGGCGCTGATAATTGCCGGCGGGCTCGTCAGCTTTGCGGTCAGCGCCGCCAACGCAGCGCCCGGCACAGCTGACGCAGACATCATCGCTGAGGCGCCGAGCGGTACTGTCGCGCATCGCAGCATCGAAATCGACGGGGTGTCGGTGTTTTATCGCGAGGCGGGCGATGTCGCCAAGCCGACGGTTTTGTTGTTGCACGGGTTCCCGACATCCTCGCAGATGTTCCGCAACTTGATCCCCGAGCTTGCCGAAAAATATCACGTGTTGGCGCCGGATTATCCGGGCTATGGCGCGAGCGATGCGCCTGCGCGCGATAAGTTTGACTATACATTCGCAAACTATGCCGAGATCGTTGAAAAGTTTATCGACAAGAAAGGCGTCGATCAATTTTCAGTCTATCTGATGGATTACGGCGCACCGGTCGGCTTTCGACTGTTTGAAAAAAATCCCGGCCGCGTTTCAGCATTCATCATTCAAAACGGCAACGCCTATGAAGAAGGCCTGAAAGAGTTTTGGGACCCGATCAAGGCCTATTGGAAAACTGGCGCGAAAGAACAACGCGACGCGCTGCGGCCATTCCTGATCCTTGAAACGACGCAATGGCAGTATACTCATGGCCAGCCTAACCCGGAACTGATCAGTCCCGATGCATGGCATACGGACCAGTATCTTCTGGATCGCCCGGGAAACAAAGACATCCAGCTGGACCTGTTTTATGACTACCGCACCAATGTCGACAGATACGCCACATGGCAGGCGTTGTTTCGCAAACATCAGACGCCGACGCTGATTGTCTGGGGCAAGAACGACCATATTTTTCCGGCCGACGGCGCCTATCCCTATCGCCGCGATCTCGACAATGTTGAATTTCACCTGCTCGACGGCGGCCATTTCGCGCTTGAAAGCCATAGCGCGTTGATTGCCGACGAGATCGTCGATTTCCTTGGGCGCGAAGTTCAATAATGTTCGCGCCAGCCGCCCTTGCGCTCCTCCAGCTTCCACCCCCAATTTCAATAATGGGCGAGGCTGGGGGAGAGGTCTCTCAGAAGCGTCAGCCGAGCTCCACCCAAACCGGTACGTGGTCGGACGGTTTTTCTTTGCCGCGTTCAGAACGGTCGACGCCGGCGTCTTTGAAGCGGTCGGCAGCTTGCGGCGACAGCAGCAAATGATCGATGCGGATACCGTGGTCTTTCTGCCATGAGCCGCGCTGATAGTCCCAAAATGTGTAGCGCACTCCTGTGGGATCGACCTGGCGCAAACCGTCGGTGAGGCCGAGGTTGAGGATTTCCCGAAACGCAGCTCGGGTTTGCGGCAGGAATAGAGCGTCATCGGCCCAGGCGGCAGGGTCATAGGCGTCTTCCGCCTGCGCAACAACATTATAATCGCCGGCCAGCACGAAGGCCTCTTCGTTTTTCAGGAGATCTTCAGCGTGTTGTTTTAGCCGCTTCATCCAAGAGAGCTTATAGTCATATTTAGGGCCGGGGGCGGGGTTGCCATTGGGCAGGTAGAGCCCGCCTACACGCACCGGCTCGGCGCCATCGGGCATCACCAACGCCTCAATGTAACGCGCCTGTTCTTCGGTCTCGTCGCCATCTAGCAAAGGCAGGCCGCGCATCACATCATCGAGCGGAAATTTTGAGAGCAACGCCACGCCATTATAAGTCTTCTGCCCGTGGGTTTCGACATTATAGCCGCGGTCTTCAAATTCACCCGCCGGAAATTTTTCATCGACGCATTTGATCTCCTGCAACACCGCGACATCAGGTTTGGAAGCGTCAAACCATTCCAGAATGCGCGGCAGGCGGGCGTTAATCGAATTGACGTTAAAGGTGGCTATTTTCATTTTCGGCTTTCTGTTTGACGCGGGCCAGAGCGCTCCCCAGATAGCCGGGCCAGAGAAGTTTGACAATAAACCAGACGGCGGGCGCGGCGAGCTTGCGCTTGGGCGTGAATGAATAGGACCACACAACGCGCGTGGTCGCAGGACTGACGGCGGTAAAGCGCCACTCGCCGTTTGCCTGATCTATCAATGCCGCGAACGGCCCGGTGAAATCTGTCACGCGATAGGCATAGTGCTCGTCTAGCTCAAAAACAGTCAATTCTTCGTTGACGGATGAATTATCCGATAGCGTGTGCTTGCGTTGCTGGCCGATCGCCGACCACGGTTCGGTATGGCCCTGGCAATTGACAATGCCTGGCAGGGGGCCGTGATCCTGGATTAGCGCGCAAGGGTCCATTGCTGCTGCGGTTTGGAACACATGCGGCAGTGAAGCGTTGATGGTGATGGCGGATGAGGTTTGTGCGGGCATTAATGTCATTGGATTTGCCTTCTTTTATATGGAAAAATCCACCGCTCATTCCCACTTTCACGGGAAAGGGCGGGTTACTTCTTACTTGTTAATAAAAACTGCAACTCATCAACTTCCGCACGCGACGAGCGCAGCTTATTGACCGGCGCATCCGGGTCGGCATAGCCCAGCGCCATGCCGCAATAAAGTTGCTCGTCATCGTCAAGGCCCAAAAATGCCGACACGGTTTTTGCGCGCGCCGCCCAGGCTTCCTGCATGCAGGTGGCAAGTCCTTTGTCGGCGGCGGCGAGCGCGAGGGACTGCATAAACATACCGAGATGCGCCCATTGGCCTTTGTCGAACTGGCGCGAAAGCGAAAACAACAGACCGACCGGCGCGCCGAAAAACGCGTAGTTTTTGAGCAGCCATTGCAGCCGCGCCGGTTTGTCCTCGCGCGGAATGCCGAGCAGCGCATACATTTCCTCGCCGACCGCAAAACGGCGTGAGCGCCACGGCTCGCCAAGCTTTGGCGGATAAATCGCAAGCTCGGCCTCATCGGCAAACGGATTATCGCCAATCGCTTTCATCACCGTTTCAATCAGGCGCGCCCGACCGGCGCCCATGACGACATGGACTTTCCAGGGCTGAAGATTGGCGCCCGACGGCGCCCAGCGCGCAACCTCCAGAATTTCACGCACCTTCTCCTTGCTGACCGGCCGGTCGAGAAAGCCTCGTGTTGAAATGCGTGATTTAATAGCGTCGGTGATATTCATAATTTGGTTTCTCGCATTGACTATACCGAGTGTCGAGGGTGATCATCATCTCGCCGCTACAGCACTCGTCAAATCATTATGCGAAACAAAACCACTCTTATAGCCACAGCAGTAATGTTCGCCGTGATTATCTTTCTGTTCTGGCAGAACGACCAGCGGATTTATCAGGACCAGGGGCGGCTCGCCGTCAGGTCTGACCCTGAGGGCCGCGATGCGGTGATATTTACATGGAACAGCGCGATCGACGTGCCGGTGGCGCGCCGGTTTGAGGAAGCCTTCGATGAGTGGAAGGACAAGACTGGCCGCATCGTGATTGAGCTGGATTCTCCCGGCGGGAGTTTGAGCGAGGGCGGACGCGTTGTTGATGTGATTGAAAAGATCAAACGCACACATGAGGTCGAGACCCGAGTTGGCGCGAGCAGCGTTTGCCTTTCGATGTGCGTGCCAATTTACTTGCGCGGCGACCGGCGTATCGCCGCCCCGTCATCGCGCTGGATGTTTCACAAGCCGACAACGCGTGATTTCTTCACCGACGAAAAAGTTGACAAACCGGCATTTGAGACCCGGATGACTGCTAAGCGCTTCGTCAATCGGTACTTCGTCGATTCTGAAATGGATCCGGTCTGGCGTGCAAAGCTGGAGCAGGAATGGCAGGGCGGCGATGTCTGGAAGAGCGGCCAGGAGCTGGTTGATGAGGGGGCGAATGTGGTGACGGCTCTGGAGTAAAAGCTAGCGGGCGCAATTGGCGCCTCCCTGCTTGGTGGGCGCGTCACTGCGTCGGCTTTATGGATGTTGATCAAATATTGGTACCATGGTACCAATACCGCATGAATGCAAAACCTAAAGTCATCACCCGCGTCCAGACCGGCGTGCGCATTGAAAAGCGCCTTTTGAAAGTGCTGAAAGTCGTCGCCGAGCACAAAGACATCAGCCTCGGCGATCTTCTGGAAGGCATCGTCCTGCATGCTTTTGAAGGCAAGACTGCCTTTGGCGAAGACACGCTGGCGATGATCGCAGACATGAAAAAACTATTCGGTCTTGATCTGACCGCGGCGGACAGTCACGCACTGCTTGAATCTGAGCTGGACTGACGACACAAAAAGGAACGTGAAAATGAGACTCGAAAAACCTTACCGGAAGAAGCAAACCGCAACGATCCAGCTCAACTGTGCGCCGGACGATGTTTTCGCGTTGATGTGCCCGGTCCGCGAGCATGACTGGGATCTCAGTTGGAAAACGACGTCTATATACTCAAGTTCGGGCTTAGTTGAGCAGGATTGCATGTTCACCACATTTGCCGACGGCAAAGAGGCGACATGGGTTACAACGGCGCATGACGCGCAAGTGCGCCGGCTAACGATGTATAAGGTTATTCCCGGTGATGTGGCGACGCGCCTTGACATTGCCGTCTATGATGTAGTGTCGGGCTGTGCTGCTACCATCTCATATGAACACACCGCCCTCAGCGACACCGGCGTCAAGATTGTCGATCAGCACACGGCGGAACGATACGACGCCATGATGGATAGCTGGAAACAAATGATCCACGGCTATCTTGGTGAGGATAACGCAAGGCTGGCGTCGTAAGTCACGCAGCCGGCGAGCGAATTTCGCCGGCAGCCTAGCGGTCTAAATAAATCGTGCGACAACTTCCTTATAGGAGCGCGACAGTTTTAGCTCCTGACCATTGTCGAGGATCAGGAAATATTCGCCATTGGAATGCGGGTGGAGTTCTTTGACCCGTCCGACATTGACGATGGCGGAGCGGTGGACGCGCTGAAACCGCGACGGGTCGAGGCGTTGCTGCAGCGCTTTCATGGTCTCGCGAATAATATGGGTTTTTCCGCCCGCATGGATGCACATATAATCGCCCGCCGCATCAATCCACTCAATTTCATCCGCTCCCAGAACAACCACTTTTGAACCATCCTTAAAGGACAGCCGTTCGGAAAAGCGCTGCTTTTCAGTCCAGGCCGGGTCGTTGATCAATTCCTTGATGCGGTCGCGTTCGTCTTCGGAAAGCGATGCGAGCAATTCGACCAGCTGACTTTCGCGGCTGAGCGCGGCGGCTGATTTTTTAGCTTCGCGGGCGCGGTGCAACGCATCTTTAAGGCGTTCTTCGTCAACCGGTTTGACGATATAGTCGAGCGCGTTGGCTTCAAACGCGTCAATCGCGAATTTATCGTAAGCGGTCACGAACACAAATAAGGGCGCTGGGGCCCCAATCAGCGCGCGCACCACCCCGAAGCCGTCAAGGCCGGGCATTTGAATATCGAGAAAAACCAGATCGGGCGTGCGGGCTTTAATTTCTTTAACCGCCTCGCGCCCATTGGCGCATTCGGCGATGATTTCCACTTCGGGAAATTCCTCAAGCCGCAGTTTCAGACCGCGCAAAGCCAGAGGCTCGTCATCGACAAGGATTACCCGCATTTTGTCACTGTTCATTGGTCAGCCCCTTTTTTTCGAAAGGTATGGTCAAGCTCACGCAAAGTCCTTGCGGTTCGAGCCTGCTTAATTTGAACTTGCAATTGTCCTGATAGAGATGCGCCAAGCGGTCGCGCATATTCACCAGGCCGACGCCAGTTGTGATGTTGCGCAGGAGATCAGACGGATTATCAGGCGCATCAGGCCCATTGTCGCAAACCTGCATATGCAACTTGTTGCGTTCACGTTTGGCGACAATGATGATTTCGCCGCCGGTTTCCATTTTGGCGATGGCGTATTTGATGGCATTTTCGATGGCGGGTTGCAAAATCAGCGACGGCACACGCGCGCTAAGTGCTTCGGCGTCAATATCGAAGGTGACTTTCAGCCGATCGGCAAAACGGGTCTTTTCAATTTCAAGATACAATTCCAACGCGCGAATTTCTTCGGCGAGGGAGGTTTTTTGCAACGGATCGCTATCGAGGGAATAGCGCAAAAACGATGACAGCTGAGTCAACATTTTGTTGGCTTGTTTGCCGTCCTGCTCAAGCACCAGCGTTGAAATTGCGTTCAGCGTGTTAAACAGAAAATGCGGATTGAGCTGATAGCGCAGCATTTTTAATTGTGCCTGATCGGCAAGGCGGGCTGAGAGGATGGCGCGCTCGGTTTCGTTTCTTAAATTGAGATAATAGTTGATGCCGAAATAAAACCCCGCCCATGAGCCGAGCAGGAACAGGTTCACGGGAACATCAGGGATTAGCAATAACAGGAAATTGGATGTGCCAATCGCTTCTCCGCGTAGTCCCATCCATGCGTTGCCGAACAAGATGCCGAAAGTTTGGGCTTTCATCGCCGACATCGCAAACGCCATCAGGATGGTTGAGGACAGCGCAATTGCCAGGAGCAGCACCGGGCCCTGGCGGCGTGCGAAACGATAGACCGGGCGGGCGAGAATGCTGGTGGTCAAAAATCCGATCAGCGATGAGGCGACGGAATAGAGCAGGGCGTCCGACGACCGGCCAGCGACAAAGGTCGACACGCTTAACACATGCAGCATGAAGAAGCTGAGCCAGCCAGCGATTTGCAACACCCAGAACATCCGGGCTTTGTCGACAAACAGCCAGTTCATCCACTGCCGGGTTCGGCCGGGCGCGACCAGGAATGGGCCGGTCTCAGCGGCGCTAATATTGGCAGTCGTCATCAATTCAGGCTCATGTTTGGTCATCCTATGATGGCTGCCTTGTGTTGCAATGCAAGAACGGATGCGGCCAAAGGCCTCTGGTCCGCGACTAACTCCTGAATTTACTATGTTTAGCCCTATTCGCCGAGCGACAAAAGCCGTACGTCGCCGCCGGCGGCGGTGGTGTTGATGGTTAAGGTCCGTTCCACTGCAAATCGCCATGGCGCATCCTCGCTGGTGAGCAAGGGCGTGATTGCGCTGGTGCGATTAGCGAGACAGTTCAAAATCTCGCGGCGCGCAGGCGCGTCGCCATCAATGACGACAGCACGAACAAGCGGGTCCGCGAGCAAGGATGTTGGAACTTCCGCGCCACCGCCAAAACCGGTCGCCAGCGCCCCCGGCGCGCCGGCCGGCTCTAGTGCGATGCGTAAGAGTTGCGCCATACGGTCTGTACAGATGATTGCGTTGCCGGCTGCGAGCGCAAGCGCTATTTGCCGGTCGTAGCTGTCCATACTGCCGCCGCCGAGACACAGAACGACGCCGCGCGGGCGCAGTCGCAAAGTGTTGGACTCGCCGGTTGGACCGGGAAGGGTCGCCGGCCCGGAAAACTCATCGTAATAGATGTTGAGCGCGCTGGAGAGCGCGCCGGCAGCCCGCTGGGCGATGGTGTCGAGCGCTTGCTTAAAGACCGCGCCGCGATCAGCACACCCGCGCCATTGCTCGAACGCCGCATGCGCCGCTGCGGTCTTGCCTTCCTCGGTATCCGAATAGGCGCGTTTGGCGATGGTGATTTTTGTGCCGCCAACCGCCGTTGGCCG
>JAJFGE010000032.1 GCA_021776295.1 Hyphococcus sp. | reverse complement strand
GCTGAGGCGACGACGGATGGTCGCCTCACAACATTCGCTATGGAGGTTGCCGGCGTTGCGGGCAGCGTTAAACCAGTGCCGATCGGTCAACTGACCGGGGCTAAAGTTGAATCTTATGTCTGGCCCACCAATCTCGATCCGTCAGTCGTTGGATTTGACAAGGCGTCAGGCATCTTGTCGCTGGCGATTACGGCGCATCCAGACTTTGACGACACGCCCTTGTTCGACGAAAATCAGGATGGCGATCCCGCCAATGACGGCGCTGACTGGCATTCACATTGGGTTGTGTTGACTGAAGATGATGCATGTGGCGCTGGTCTCAAGGTCCGTGATGTCTCTCCCGGGGTCGATCTTTTGCCAGCGACGGCGCCTTATCTGCCGATCGCGCTCGACAGCCCTGGGATGAGCCCCATTCTTGATGGAAAAATCGCAAAGATTACGGTCCCCATCGACGGCGGCGCAGAGGTGGCGTTCGACGCCGTGACGGCAGAACTGCAAGTCAATGAAAGTGGGGATGCGCCGCTCCTGTGTGTGACCGGCGTTCATGACATCGCCTCGGGTGATCTTTCCCTGCCAGGCAAGGTCATGTCGGAATAATGCGCCATCTGTTCCTCAGTTGTGGTGTGGCTCTCGGGTTTGCTAGCCTTACAGCTTGCGGGCAGGGGACCTCCAACGCAGGCGCCCCCACCGACGTGCAATCTTCCGAAGCTCAATCATCAAAAATGGTTGAGCCGGATGAAACTGCCCGCTCAATTTATGGCGCGCGCCTGCGCGCCAGACTGATTGATGCCTCCGGTACAAAGATAGGAGATATCCTGGCCTGGCAAGGTATGAACGGCGTCCTTATCGAGATCAGTGCAACAAGCCTTACACCTGGCGGTCACGGGCTTCATCTGCACAGCGTTGGTGATTGCAGCGATATCGGCGCCTTCAAAGCGTCGGGCGGGCATGTTGGTGAAGACGTTGGTCCGCACGGATTTTTGCATCCGGGCGGCGCCCATGGCGGCGATTTGCCAAATCTATATGTCGCCAAGGATGGCGCCGCTCGCGTCGATATATTCACAATGCTGGTTAGCCTTGACGATCTTCGTGACGCCGACGGCGCTGCGCTTATCATCCACGCAATACGAGACGATTATCAGACGCCTCCGATTGGCGGCGCGGGGCCACGTATTGCCTGCGCCGCATTCAATCATAACCCTTGAAATACGTTCAAAACAAAGGAACTTATTATGAGCAAGAAAGCAGTTTTCTATCATGCCGGTTGCAGCGTTTGCATTGACGCAGAACGTCAGTTTGCAGAAAGTCTTGACGCTTCAAAGTTTGATATCGAGATCGTCCATCTTGGCAAAACGCCCGCCCGATTACCTGAAGCGGTCAAAGCGGGCGTTAAATCTGTACCCGCAATAGTCATTGGCGGGCAGCCCTATCATATTAATTTCGGCGCTAGTCTTGATGATTTAAAATAGAGAGTCGGAGCCCGCGATCGCGTCGGCGTTGCATATTTCTCTTCCCTATTGCAGCGCTGGATCGCGGGTGACTTGTTTTCGCAAAAAGGGGATAGATCAAAGATAGTGGTTATAATTTTTGGCGATGTTCCCGGCGCGTATTGTGGTTATCTGAAAAAATAACGCGAAATACGCTGAAACCTGAGATAGAATGATTGTAACCAGCCATGTCGGCGTATCTGTATTTTCAGACAGCCGCCGTCAGTATTGACGTAGCGTGACAGTGTAGAGGAACTCAAATATGAAACTCAAACCGGCTCCAGCGCTGCAAACAACAGACTGGCTAAACACAGACAATCCGCTTACGCTTGATGCGTTGCGCGGTAAGGTCGTTGTTATCGAGGCCTTTCAAATGCTCTGTCCCGGCTGTGTATCGCACGGGCTCCCGCAAGTCTCGCGCGTTGCTCAAACCTTTAGCCGTGATGATGTCGCCGTTATCGGTCTTCATACAGTGTTCGAGCATCACAAAGCGCAAGGCACAAAAGATGCGCTTGCAGCGTTCCTGCACGAATACAAAATCACATTCCCCGTTGCGATTGATGCGCCCTCCGAAAAGGGCGGCATCCCTCAAACGATGGCGGCCTATGAGATGCGGGGAACGCCAACCCTCATTCTGATCGACCGCCAAGGATATTTGAGAACGCAGAAATTTGGCATGGAGCAGGATCTGCCTCTCGGCGCCGAGATTATGACGCTGGTTGGGGGGGGTGGCTTCACGAAAGCGGATGACCCCGGGACAACCACCCCTGATCATTGCATCGACGATGGCTGTATGGTTGCAGGGAGGTAGCAATCCAAGACAACCATCTTGGTTCAGCTTGCTATATTCAGATAACTTGATGGGTATGAATGGGCGCGACCTGGAAGGTTTAAAAAACCGGTACTCTGATGTTTCCCATAGTAACGATCAACCCTTGTGTTTCCGGGTTAAAATCAGGGCCGGTGACCACTTTTGCCTGGAAACGCAATAGCTGCTAAATAGCAAGACGCTTCACGGATGTATATCTTTTAAGCATCTTGGGACATGCCGGAAACGCCAATATTGTAAGGTGATGATGTCTCACAAAAAACCGCAGCAAGGGCCGAATTCTCGAATATTTGGAGTGTTTCAGGCAAATAAGGGCCTGATTGCGAGCGTTCTGCGCCGCTATTCGCTTTACCGGCTTGATATTGAAGACATCACGCAAGAAACAATTTTGCGTGCGCTAGAAGCGGAAAAACGCACCGAAATCCGCGAACCACGGCGGTTTCTGGTGGGTATCGCCAAAAATATCGCCCGTACCGAGTTAGAACGCCGTTCAAAAATGACGTTAGAACTTATAGATGATTTTGATGGTAAAACGTACATATCTGATGAGCCGTCTGTCGATGATACTGTCGATATGCGCCAGAGGATGCAGGTTTTTTCACAAGCGGTAAGCACGTTGCCCACCCAGTGTCAGAAGGTTTTTATTTTGAAGCATGTCTATGGCGCCTCCCATAAGGAAATCGCAGACAAGCTGGATATTGCGGTGAGTACGGTCGAAAAACATGTTGCGTTAGGGTTAAGGCGGTGCCGTGAGAAAATGCTGCATGATCTGGCGGTGGATGAGCGTGGCGCCATTGAGACAAGCGTTCTTGGGCTTGACGCCCGGAAGCGTTGATTGAGAATTGAGTGATGGTCGATGCGTAGCAATATAAACCCCAATAAGGAGATTACGGTCGAGGCATGCGCCTGGGTGGCTCAATTGGAATCGGGTAATTTAAGTGGGTCCGATCTGGCGGCGTTACGGGAGTGGATGACGCGCAGCCCTCTCCATGCCAAAGAGATCAGAGAGATCGCGGCGCTTTCAGGGCAACTCAGCATTTTGACAGAAATGGTTGAGCCTTTCGCAAGAGTTGCATCACTCGATAATTCTTTGCGCAGGCCGCATTGGCGGCGAGCGCTTGCATCGCCTGGCCTGGCGGCGGCCATGGTGAGTTTTGTTTTCGCCGCTGGTCTCGTTGTGTCGATATACGTTTCCCATGTTCAATCTCAATCACCGGTGATTTATCAGACTGCGATTGGAGAATATCGAACCATAGACCTGGCTGACGGATCAACTGTCAAGCTGAACACAGATAGCCAGATAGAAGTGAGTTATACTGATGAGCTACGCCGTGTTCGGCTTTTGAATGGCGAGGCTTTATTCGATGTGGCGCATAATCCGGCGCGGCCTTTCCTGGTTTATTCAGGGCAGACTGTGGCTGAAGCCATCGGCACATCTTTTGTTGTGCGATTGCGTAATAAAATTACCGAACTGGCGGTGATCGAGGGCGCCGTCGGATTTTCAAAACTTGCGGAGTCGATTGTCCATAATGTGGTAAATGGACAAGGTAGTATGCAACCCAGTGAAGGAGTGAAAGCCGGCAAAGCTGAGACCGTGGTGGTTCGCGCTGGTCAATCACTAACTTCCGCTACTTTGTCTGTAACGCCAAAGACAGGACTTGGAGGGGAAATATTAAAAATTTCGCCGCGCGAGATTCAGCGCAAACTATCCTGGACTGAAGGCTTGTTCGATTTTTCCGACACGCCGCTGTTAGAGGTTGTCGAAGAAATAAACAGACATAGCGGAATGCAAATTGAATTTGTGGACAACGATCTTAAGGTCTTGAAGCTTGGAGGGATTTTCCGCACCGGGGATACACAAGCCCTGCTCGAGGCCCTGCAAGACCTCGACATTGAAGTTGAATATATTGACGCAGGGCGTGTCCAGCTTCGCAAAGCGAGCAGATAATAGGATTTCCAATCCACTTTGGTGCGCTTTATTCATGCGCCCCGGCTACCGTTGATGCAAATAAGCAACAGTTGAAGCCCCGCATAACTTGATTTCATCCCATGACTAGCGGGTTTGTCCTTCCAGCCGCACGGGTTATCATGGCCGTCTCGTTAAGCGACGATGATCGTCATGACTATGGGTTTGGGCAGAATGCGGTTGGTTTTCCGATGCATTGTTTTTGGGGTGGTGTTGAGCGGGTTTTTTCCTCTTGCTGGTGCGAAAGCACAAGAAGTCGAGCAATCAGGCGCAGTACTGGATATTCCCAAACAGAATGCAGAAGACGCAGCTAAAACACTGGCGCGCGCATACAAGCGTTCTGTGTTGTTCCAAACCGAAGATGTTGTGGCGGTAAATACTAATTCCCTGAAGGGGCATTATTCCCTTCAAGGCGCCCTTGAGGAAATGTTCAAGGGCACAAGCCTGCAGGGCGGCCTGACTGAGGGCGGGGTGATCACCATCTCGCTTGGGAAAATAGAACCGATATCAGGAGGGGATCAGCCCATGAAACGGTCAGGATTACTAATCAGTACAGCGCTCACTACCTTTGTCGCTGCGGCGACGACGGCAATCGCTCAGGACGAACCAACACCGCAACAACAACGCGACGTAATCGTCGTTACAGGTACCAACATCCAGGGCGCGCGCGTAAACGAGACGTTGCCAGTCCTTGTTGTGGGTACGGCTGATCTCGACGCCCTTGGCAGTTTCGACGGTGATGATCTTATCCGTTCGCTACCCGGGCAGGGCGAGGTTGATTTTCGTGATGACAATAATAATACCGTCAATAACTCTCGCGGTGATGTCTCCTCGATTAATCTTCGCTCACTGGGGCCAGGCAACACGCTTGTCTTGTTGAACGGGCGCCGGGTGGTCAACCATCCAGGTACTCAGTCGAAAAACCTTGTCCCGGCGGTCACTGTCAATGTGAACGCGCTCCCAGTTGCGGGAATTAGCCGCGTTGAGCTGTTCAACGATGGCGCCTCGGCGATTTACGGAACGGATGCTGTCGCAGGCGTATTCAATACAATCTTAAAAGATAACTATGAGGGGCTGTCAGTTTCGTTACGACATGGCGCCGCCACGGAAAATGGGCTTGATGAGCAACAAATCACGTTCAACGCCGGCAAAAATTTCAATGATGGGCGTACGAATATTTCACTTGCCGGTAGCGTTTCCCGGCGCGACGGGCTTTTTTCGAGTGAGGTCCCCCTATCAGCCAATTCGGACCAACGTGATTTCCTGATCGGGACGAGCTTTGAGGGAGACACATCCTTTGATAATCGCCACACAAGAACCCCGTGGGGTCAGTTTACCCTGAAGACAGGCAGCGCTGACCGTGTCCGCCAGAACGGCACGACTTTAACCAACAGCTCTGGCAGGTTTCACATTCAGCCCGATACATTTTCCGGTTGTCGCGGCACGACGGCGACGGATCTGGCGACGCCCGGCATTTGCATCGATGATAGCTCGCTTGATCGTGATTTGCGCTACAACCGGGGCGCCGACCGGTCACTGATCTCGGATAGGGATCGGTTCAACATTTTTGCTTTTCTCAACCATGAACTCTCCAACAATACCGAAGTTTATGGCGAATTTGGGTTTTATCGCGCCGAAACCGATGCAGTGATTGAACCGATTACTCCGATCTCAAGCGGCGATATCGTTGTGCCGGCAAACAATTACTGGAACCCGTTCGGCCCAGTTACTTTCTCAGATGGAACACCAAACCCTAACCGTTTGCCAGGGCTAACTAACGTGCCAGTCGAAGGTCTACCGGTTTTTGTTGATGGCGCACGTTTCAGGATAAGTGAACTCGGTAAGCGAAATGTCAACGTGACCAATACATCCTGGCGACTGCTGGCAGGCGCCCGTGGTCAACTCAATGACACCAATTGGAATTGGGACAGCGCCATTCTTTATTCACGCGCGAAAACCAATGACGTGACGAACAACCGCGCATCTTCTACATTGTTTGCGCAGGCTTTGGATAATGAAACCCCAAGCGCCTTTAATGTGTTCAATGGCGCTGACCCGAATAATCCAAACTCTCTGGATTCTACGCTCAACGATCCCAGCGTTGTCGACTCATTTCGTATCGAAGTTCAGCGCCTCAGTCGCACCGAGCTTGGACTGGCCGATATTAAAATTTCAAACGGCGATGTCTTTGAATTGCCTGGCGGCCCGTTAGGGGCGGCGTTTGGCGCGGAGGCGCGATACGAGGCATATGACGAAGACCGTGATGACCGTCTGGATGGTACGATCAGCTTTACCAATCCCGTAACTGGAGATTTTACAGCCAGTGACGCGATGGGCTCCAGCCCGACAGAAGATTCAAACGGTTCGCGTACGGTCTTTTCATTCTTCCACGAGTTTTCGGTACCAGTAATCGGTGAACATCAAAACATTCCACTCATCCGTCATCTGGATCTGCAGTTGGCAGGACGGTATGAGTATTACTCTGATGTTGGCGGCAGCGGATATAAACCGCGAGTTGCAGGATCATGGGAGCCATTTGAATTTATTAAATTCCGGGCGTCGTGGTCGAAAGGGTTCAGGGCGCCGAATTTGCTGACGATCAACGAAAAATCCGTCACCCGTTCCAATACCCGCGAAGATTCTATTTTCTGTGAAGCGGGCTTGCGCAACGGCACTTTCGCTACCTTCTCTGCTTGCGACGGTTTCACGGAATCAATTCAGGAAAGGCGCGCGGGTAATCCGGATCTCATACCAGAAAAAGACCGTAACCTGACCTATGGCGTGGTTTTCGAACCTCGCGGGTTTGAGGGCGCTGCTAGCTTTCTCAACGGGCTGACGATCACTGTCGATCGTTGGGACATCAAGCAGGAACAAGTGGTTGGTATTTTCGGCGGCGGCAATAATGTTGATCTTGACTACGCTTTGCGTGTTCAGGGGCTGTCGAATCCGGACGTCGTGCGCGCCGATCCAACGGTGGATCAGATCGCATTCTTCGCCGGCACTGGTATTGATGCGGTTGGCGATATCCTGTTCATTAAGGATATCTATCTTAACCTTTTGCCACGCAACATATCGGGCACGGACTTCGCTCTTTATTACTCTCTTGATGACACGGCGATTGGCAATTTTGACTTTAAAGTGAACATCGCAAAGATGCGGGAGTTTAATGCAGAAGTATCTGGCCGCGCCCAAACGGTTCTTGATGCGATTGATGCGGGGCTGATTGATCCATCAATTTCAGTCACCGGCGCCGGCTCGCTTCTTGAACAAAATGGCACGCCGATCTGGCGGGGTACATCGACTGTTACCTGGCGACATGACAGCGGTCTCGGCGCTGGCGCACTCGTGCGTTATGTCGGCGAATTTATCGACACAGGCGCCGGTTTGGACCCGAATGGCGATCCTCACATTGTCTCGGATTGGACAACGCTCAACACATATGTCCAATACGATTATCAGGGTGACGGCCTTCTGGCCAACACGCGATTGCGCATCGGGGCGAATAACGTCACCAACGAAGCGCCCCCTCAAGACGATGAGATCAGAGGCTTCAAATCCAGCATGCACAATGCACGCGGACGGTTCCTCTATTTCGATCTTAGGAAACAGTTCTAATTTGTGAAAACCTTGATTTGGACGGCAGGCGCGACTCAATATGCTTGCCGTCCAACATTTACAGCGCCGGGCGAAAAGGTGGGAACCGGTTTTTCGCATCCGACCGCGAAGGCGGTCAAGTTATAGCAAGCGCGCCTTCGCGCGCGGACCGCGAAGGCGGTCAAGTTATAGTTAGCACGCCTTCGCGTGCGGACCGACGCGCAACAAAGAATCTAGACCATCGGGCGGTTCTTATTAATCGCCCGATGGTCTAGTCGGTGATATGCGACGAGCCCATTTTCTATTCTTTTTCTATGTTGCTGTTGCGGCGTTTGCCAGTGGGTGCTCAGCGACGATTCGGCATCCTTGCGAAAACGAATTCGCCAAGCTCGACGCCGACTTCGAAGGCGCGCGCATGTCGAAATGTGAAGCAAGAAAAAAAAGCTTCAATATTCGCATTACCCCCGAAAATGAACCGATCAATCCCAGCCCCTGGTACGCATTTCGCGTATCGCCAAAACAATCCGGTGAGCTAATTATCAACATGGGGTACACAAAAGCGGCGCATCGCTATCGCCCAAAACGCAGCGAGGATGCGGTGAATTGGCGGCTGATAGATACCGATCGCATAAGCGAGCGGGGAAGGGGGAAGAAAGTAAAGCTGCGGGTAAAAATAAACGATACGCCGTTCATAATAGCCGCACAAGAACTCTTTCTGATCGATACTTATGACGATTGGATAGACGACATTGTTCGGCGCGTATCCTTGAAAAAGCAAACAATTGGCGCATCAGTCGAAGATCGACCTATCATCGCAGTCAAATCAGAACCTGACGTAGACAGGAAAAAGAAGGAGTATGTGCTATTTGTCGGTCGCCAGCATCCGCCCGAAGTAACCGGCGCTTTCGCCATGCTGCCATTTCTCGAAACGATATTTGCCGACACGATGCTGGCGAATAAGTTTCGCGATCACTTTCATATCATCGCCGTGCCGCTGATGAATCCGGATGGCGTTGTCCGCGGACATTGGCGACATAACGCCAATGGCGTTGATCTCAATCGAGACTGGGGTCCGTTTACGCAGCCTGAAACTCAGGCGATTAAAAACTTACTCGATCAAATTGAGAAGGATGAAAGCGGTTACCTTCGTCTGATGCTCGATTTTCACTCCACTAAGCGCAATGTTTTTTACACACAAAGCTCAAGCGATGTGACAAACCCGCCGAAGTTTGCACAATCCTGGCTCACGCGCACACGCGAAAGGCTGGATGGTTATGAATTCGAACGGGCTGAACGTCATCAAAGCGATCTCCCTACATCGAAAAATTACGTCTTTACCCGATTTGGCGCACCGGCCATCACGTATGAGGTTGGAGATGAGACCGATCGCGAATTAGTCAGGGAATCCGCAAGAGTATTTGCTGAGGAAATGATGGAAAACTTACTGGCGTTCGATAGTGAACCGGGAGATTGAATGAAAAATTGGAGCTGTAGCGTTGGGCTTTTACTTGAGCGCAGAATATTTTTAATACCGGACGTCATTGTCATCCTTGGTTTCGAAAAAGAATAACAATGCCCGGCCAACAATTTAGAGATATTTTTTGTTGCATTACGAGAACCAATGGGAACTCGCAAAAAGTGTAGACAGTCAGATTTTAGTGTGCAGGAGACACAACATGAAAAATTTTCGTATCATCATGCTCACCATTGCCGCATTGGGTGCGCAGTTGTTGTTTGCATGTACGCGGCAGCCAGAACCTCTGGATGTTTTGATTGTTAATGGCGTTCTGGTTGATGGAACCGGGCAGGACGCACAAGCCTTGAGCCTGGGCATACGAGGTGAAGAGATTGTCTATATCGGGCCAGACACCTCTTTACCTGCAAAGCGTGTTCTGGATGCTGCTTCTCTGGTCGTTTCACCCGGTTTTATTGATCCACACACCCATGCGAGCAAGGAACTTCTATCGCCGCAAACGAGCGCCAATTCGCCCTATCTCTTTCAGGGCGTAACGACGGTCTTGATCGGTAATGATGGCGGCGGCGACCCGGTAACCGATACTCTTCGACAACAATTATCCACAAACAACATCGGTACAAATGTCGGCCTTTTGATTGGGCATGGCGCCCTGCGGCGAGCCGTGATGGGATCGGAAGATCGTGCGCCGACAGCCGATGAAATGGCTGAAATGAAAAGCGTGCTCAGCAACGCCATGGAGAGCGGTAGCCTCGGACTTTCCACCGGCCTGTTTTATGCTCCAGGCAGTTTTGCAAAAACTGATGAAGTGGTTGAATTGGCGCGCATAGTAGCCGAGCACGGCGGCGTGCACGACAGTCATATTCGAGATGAGAGCGATTATTCAATTGGCCTTATTGGCGCGATAGACGAGATTATCGACATCAGTCGTCAGTCCGGTGTTACGGGGCACATTTCCCACATTAAAGCGCTCGGCCCGGCGGTATGGGGGCAAAGTCTGGAGGTAGTGAATCTGATTGAAGCAGCCCGCCTTGAGGGTCTTCCAATATCCGCGAACCAGTATCCTTGGCTCGCTTCCGGCACCCATCTTGCCAATGCCTTGGTGCCGCGTGAAATGATGGATGGCGGCAAACAGGCGATGTTGTTGCGTTTGCAGGATCAAACAGTTCTTGAGGGCATTCGCCCGCAGATGGCAGCCAATCTCGAACGGCGTGGCGGCGCCGATGCTTTGCTGATTTCCGGCGATTCCAAATGGCGGGGAAAGACCCTGGGGGAGGTGTCCCGCATTACCGGTAAAAATCCGATTGATAGCGCCGTGGCCATTATTCTTGATGGAGATCCTTCAGTCGCATCATTCATGATGCAGGAAGAGGATGTCGAAAGGCTAATGAGCCAGCCATGGGTGGTGACGGGTTCAGATGGGTCAGAGGGGCATCCACGGAAATATGCCACATTCCCCGAGAAATACCAAAAATACGTGGTGCAGAAATCATTGTTGTCGCTCCGGGAGTTTGTGCGTCGTAGCAGCGGGCTTACGGCGGAAATCTTCAACCTGTGTGACAGAGGGCATCTGCTGCCTGGTTACAGGGCGGATATTGCGATCTGGAGCCGCTCGGATTTCGAGCCGATGGCCGATTATGATAATCCGGAGCGTCTGGCTCGTGGAGTTCGCTATCTGCTGGTGAACGGAAAATTCGTTATCGATGATGGAAACTTAACTGACAATCGCAATGGTCAAATACTATCGCGGCAAACTTGTTCTGGAACTTCAGCGTCGCATGGATCACAATGATCGTTGCGGATCGTATGTCTAGAGCATCGGGCGATTAATAGGAATCGACCGATGTTCTAGAGTCTATACTGCGCGCCGGCCCGCGCGCGAAGGCGCGCTAACTATAACTTGACCGCCTTCGCGGTCTGCGCCCGAAGGGGCGCAGATAATTACCTGACCGCCTTCGCGGTCCGCGCCCGAAGGGGCGCAGATTATTACCTGACCGCCTTCGCGGTCGGACGCGAAAAACCGGTTCCCACTTTTTCGCCCGGCGCTCTAGGCAATTGGGAGTACGCGTGACGACTTTCGCTACTATTACTGCGATGCTTGCAATGCGTTTCGGATGCGAATGCCGGTATCCTGAACAATTTTCGAGAGCTCTCCAAGACTGGTGCGAACTTCATCGAAGTCTTTTTCGCCTTTTACAGGCCTTGTTGCAATGACAACATATACGCAGGCGACGCCTTGATGGTCCCACCACCCCGCCTCGATGCGCACTTGAGGTTCCGAAGTGAGGGTTCCGCCTTTGTAGAAGTGGTCGCCGCGCGATGCGTCTTTCTCAAGCAACAATACGGCTCGCGCCGCATCGCGCATGGGTTCGTCCGTTGTGGTCTGCGCAAGAAAGCTCAGTACAATTGAGAGCGATTCGGCGGTGAGTAGGTTGTCAGCGTTTTTCTGTCGGTCTGCGAGCATATAGCGCGCAATTTGCAGTCCGTCCGCATGCGGAAACCGTCGGCGCACGCGTTCTGTCAGCGTGGTTGGCCCTCCGAGATATTCAATGATGACATTCGCCGCCGCGTTGTAGGCGGCGTTAGTTTCGATATGTTCCTTGTGAATCATTGCCTCAGCTAATTGTCGCGCTGTTAGACCACGAAGTTCACTGCGAGCCGCCGCTTGTTGCTCAAGGTCGAAATGGCCAATGGCGGGACTGAGCGGGTTATCTAAAATTCCGTTTAGCTCAGGAAACGGCATATCAAGTGAATTAATTTGTTCACTGAAAAACTCTATCAGGATTGCCGTTTTGATGGCGCTTGCGGCGGGCCTTACAATATCCGCATTATGGCGGTGCCAAGCTTCGCCGTCTGGTGAGCCGAGCCATATGCTGTACTGAATATCACTACCATTGTTTTCTAATTGAGCAACAACATGTTCAATATTACTGGTCTCTGATTCAATAATAGATTTCGAGCTGTCTACGTGTGAGGAACATGATGTTAACCCCAAAGCGTATACGCCCATGAACAGTGCCGGCAAAGACATTCTTGTGTTGAGCTTATTCATATTGACCTTATTCATGTTGATCTCGGCACGTTCCACCGTTTGATACATCAGAAGTTAGCGAAACTGGAAAGTAGGACATAGTGCTCAAATTGTATAACAGATTTTGGCCGGAAGCATGCGCTAATAATTTTTGAGATCTTGCG
>JAJFGE010000031.1 GCA_021776295.1 Hyphococcus sp. | reverse complement strand
CTCAGTGTCCAGACCCATAAAGTGCTGGGCATCGCCTGAGACGCAGGTCATTCGGATGAAGAAAACGAGGCCCGCCATGCGCATCGTCAAGTCGATTAAGTTCGACGCCGCGCACTTCCTGGATCATGACCCTGACGCGCGCCCCTATGCGCGCCTGCATGGCCATTCCTTCACTATGGATGTGGAGATCACCGGCGAGCCGGACCCTGAGGCCGGCTGGGTGGTTGATTTCGGCGATGTTGCTGATGCGCTGGAAGAGCTGCGCGAGGCGCTGGATCATCGCCTCCTCAACGAGGTCGAGGGGTTGGAGCGTCCGACGCTTGAAAATATCTGTCAGTGGGCGGCGGCGCGGCTGAAACCGAAATTTAAAGGCCTCAAACAAATCCGCGTATCGCGCCCATCCAATGGCGAGATGTGTATTTTTGATGTTGAGGACTAAGCGGATTTAGTTTTCGACGTCGCCGTTCATCCGCGCAATGAGATATTGCGCATCGCGGCAATAGTTCGCCGCCGCGCGGTCGGCTCTGGCGAGCGCGCTGTCAAGTTCGCCAAGCGCCTGGGTGATTTCTTCATAGGTGGCGAATGCGTCGCGCGGGGGCGACAAGCCGAGGCCGCGGTCGCTGGCGTCAAGGCGCACCGGCGAGACGGAATAGCGCGTGGTGCCGCCGAGATTAACGTCGAGATGGCGCTGGCCTTTGCCGATCAGGATGGCGGCGCGCGGATCAGCCTGCTCGATGGTGTAATCGACCGACAGGCGCAACTCGTCATAATGCTCGGCCAGCAAAGCGCGCCCGCCGGCGTCTTCAATATCTTTAGCGGAGATGGCAACCTCGCAAGCCTGCTCCAGCGTGTCGCGAATTCGGTCGATCGCGTAGAGCGCGGCTTCAATCGAGCCGAGCGCGTCGCGCACCGGGTTTTCTTTTTCTTTCTCGACCGGCGCCTCAACGGCTATTGCCGGCTTGCGCAAGGCGCGATCGACGCCGCTGGCGACATCTAACTGCGGCACGGCTTCCTTATCCTTGTCCTTGTCGCCTTTTTTTCTGCCGAGCCAGCCGGCGAGCGGACTTTGCTTGGCCGGTTTGCCCTGTTCGGGTGATTTTGATGCTGCAAACGCCACGCGAGCCTGTTCCTTCAAATGCCAGAATTGAAGGATAGACTACGCCGCATGGTTTTTAGGCGGCGTTAAGCAAATGGTTAAATTTTATCGATGCGGCGTAGGGTCTGGTACGGCTTCGGGTGCGTCCGTAGCCGTTTTCCGGCGGTTAAATCGGCCGCCCTCCACCAGCCAGCCGGTCAATAATGCCGCAGCGATGAGCACCAGCCAGGCCAGCGGCGGCGCCAGCGGTTTATCTTTAACATTGTCGATGCGCGCTGCGCCGCGGGCGACGACGCCCGCCCAATCGGCGCCGGCGCGCGCCGCTGCGCCGCTAACTTTGCGAAGCGATGGCGGCGAAGCGCTGTCGCCGCTGCGGGTTGAAAATACGCCGCCGCCGGCGCCTTGCATCAACGCCGCCAGCGGCTTTCGGCTAGAGACCACATCGACAAATTCAGGCGCCGCCGCGAGGCCGACATCGCCGACCGCGAAAAGCTCATCGGAGTGGGCGCGATAAAGCCCGCGCGGCGCATTTTCAATGCGCGCCTCATATAGCCCGGGCGAGATCTCAGTCAGGGCGTAGTCTGACTGTTCTCCATCCGGCGACGTGACGATGACCGCAGGCGGCGTCTCGCCCATGGTCCGGCGGCGGATCACCAGCACCTCTCCCTCGCCGGTCAGGGACAACGCCTCTTCTTCAAGCTCGGGTTCTTTCATCAGCCAATGGGCGATGCGCCGCAACAGCTCCGCATGCGGCCCGCCTCCGTCAAAGCCGCGCGCCCATAACCACACATGATCGGACAGGAACAGCCCGATGCGACCTTTGCCGACGCGGTCGAGAATCAGGAGCGGGGCGTCGTCAGGACCGGAAAGCAATGTCTGGCCGCGTAGCTGGGTGACTGGCATGATCCGGAGCCAACGGCCCCAGAAACCTTCTTCGGGAAGGTCGTCAGTTACAGGATGACGTTTGCCAAGGTCGGTGATGAGAGGTCTGTAGGCGCGCTCTATGGCGCGGCCGGCGGGGATGGCGGGAAGAATAAAGGAAAGGGTTCGCCTTGAAGCGAGGCTGCGCGCGCCATTATATTCCGGGCCAGCCGCAATTAAAATGCCGCCGCCTTGCTCAACATAACGCGCGATATTGTCGAAGTGAAACGAATCCAGGACGGCGCGGTAGGTGTAGCGGTCGAAAATTAGAAGATCGAATTCCGTCAGCTTGTCGATAAAAAGCTCGTTCTGCGGAAACTGGATTAACGCCAGTTCCGAGACCGGGGTGCCGTCGTTTTTGTCAACCGGCCTCAAAATTGTGAAATGAACTAGATCCACGGCGGGGTCTGATTTTAAAAGATTGCGCCACACTCGCTCACCCGGATGCGGCTCGCCGGAAATCAACAAAACGCGCAGGCGGTCGCGAATGGCGGTGATCGGCAGGACAACGATATTGTTGCGCGTGGTTAACTCGCCGTCGAGTGCCGCCACTTCCAGCTCGACAATAGTGCGGCCGGGCCGATCGAGCGGCGTGTCAAAGCTCGCCTCGACGCCGAATGGCGCAGGCTGGCGCAGAACTTCCTCACCATTAATGCGCAGGACGACAATGGCCTGGGCGGTGTTTTCAATGATGGTTTCATCGGGCCCCAGATCATCAATCCGGAATGAGACCCGCACCGGTTGGCCGACAATGCCGTAGCGTGGCGCATTGGTGAGCGTGATCTTGCGGTCGCGCTCGCTCTTCCGCCCGGTGAGCAAAAGATGCACCGGCGCCTCAACGCCAAGCGGTAGGCTTTCCTCTTGCGCGTCCGCCGCCTGGCCGTCGGTGATAATGAATACGCCGCCAAGGCGCGCGCGCGGCGTATCGGCGATCGCCGATTTCAGCGCCGCTACGGTCCGGGTTTCCTCGGCGCCGTCAAACTCGATGATGCGCGGCTCGACGTCGCCAAGGGCGGTGATCGCAGCTTCAAGCTTTTCTGCAGTTTGTGCGGTGATGGCGTCGCGCCCATCGAGAGACTGACTGGCGCTTTTGTCGACCAGAATGAGGGCAATGTCGTCGAGCGGCGTCTGCTCCGCTTCGCGGATCAGCGGGTTCAACAACAGCGCAAACAACCCGGCAATCGCGATGGTGCGAAAAACGCCGCCTTTCCAGCTCATCAACAGGCTAAAACCGGCGATAGCAGCGGCAATGATCGCGGCGGCGACAAGCGCCCAATTGGCGAGGAAAGGATCAAAGGCGATGGTCACTTGCCGAGCCGCTCCAGAAGGATCGGCGTGTGGACCTGATCCGATTTATAATTGCCGGTAAACGCCACCATGACGATATTGACCCCGGCTCGATAAGCCAATTCGCGCGCGCGTTCTCCGCCTAACCCCATCGGCTTGACCGGACGGCCGAGGAAATCACTGGCCCAGGCGCCGGCCCAGTCGCGCCCGCCGATGATGAGCGGCGTGACGCTGTCGTTGGCGCCGCTGGTTTGCGCCGCCACCCAGACAGGATTGTTGTCGAGCCTACCGGGGAGATCGTTGAGCAAATAAAACGACCGGGTCAGAACATGGGCAGTGTCGACGGCAATCAGCGGCGGCGTGTTAAGTTGCGAAAGAATGCGCTGCAAGGCGGCCGCTTCCGGCGTTGAGCCGGCGCCGATCGAGCGCTCGTCGTCGCGCGTATCAAACAAGATCAACCCGCCGAAACGCATGAAGTTTTCAATATTGGCAAGCGCCGCTTCGGTGGGCCCGGCCGCGCCGGCGACCACCGGCCAATACAAAAACGGATAGACTGATAGATCGTCCGTTTCCGGATTAACGCCGACAGGCGGTCCGGGTTCGAGCGCGGTGCGGCGGTATAGCTCGCGGCTGAGCCCGGCCAGGGCCTGCTCGGAAAGCTTGTCCATCGCCGGATCGCCGGTCTCGACAAAGGCAAGCCTGGTGGTCAGCGTTGTCGCCATGGTCTTGGCGTCAATTTCCGGATCGAGCGGTTGCGCGCGCGCATCCCGCGGCGCCAGCGCAGTGAGCGCTATCGACGCGACAATGACGGCGGCAGCGATGCGGCCGAGGCGGAGCTTGCCGGCGAACATCAGCGTCGCCAGCCCGTCGATCAACAACAGCGCCAGCGCTGCAGCAAACAAGAACGGCCCGAGCCGCCGGGGCGGGTCGCCCGCATAGGCCGCGCGCGTTATGCCGGCCACCTCCAGCGGCGCAAACGCCGTCTCGGCGGCGATCACGTTGAGCGCCAGCGGCGCATCGGGCGAGCCATAAAACCCCGGGCGACGGTTTGGTCCGGCCGGGTCGTTCAACTCCGTTGGGGTGAGCGCCGGGTCGGTATCGCGCGGCCGCTCAAGCCGGGCGAAACCATCGAGCAGACGCAAAGGCGGCTGGCGCGCGGCCGCATCACCGTCGGCGCTATCGGGGCCAAGAGTTGAAAGGAAGATCAGCCTGCGCAGCATGTCGCTAAAGATGCCGGAGACTGGCAGGTCCGACCATTGCGGCGTCGTGGTAACGTGAAACAGAACGATAACGCCGGCGCCAAAACGCTGCCCGGTTACCAGCGGGGTTCCATCCTCAAGCCGCGCCCAGCTGCGCGTTGTCGTCTCGCCGCCGGGCTGGGCGAGGATTTGTTGGCGGATGAAAACATCGTCGGGCGGCGTCAGCCCCGCAAACGGGCTGTCGGCGGGAAATGTGTCGAGCCGCTGCGGCGTTTCCCAGGTGAGTGCGCCGCCAAAGGCGCGCCCGCCGCCGCGCAACACGACGGGCAGGAGCGGCGGTGTGCGGTCTTGCGCCGCTTCGGCCAATACCGGGCCGGCAAAGCGAATAAGGACGCCGCCTTTTTCAACCCAGCTGGAAAGCGTATCGATATCGCCGGCGCGCATGGCGGCGACATCATCGAGGATAATCACCGATGCATCCGAGGCGACAATGGCGCCCAGCTCATCGCTGAGGAACTCTGCATAAGGATTAAGTGATTGTCGCAAATAATGGGCGCCAGCGAGAAGGTTGTTGCGCGCCGGGCGCGTCTCGCCAACCAGGCCGACCAGAGCGCGGCGTGAACGCGCATCGATCAGCTGAATTGCGCCGGGAGAGGCGGCATTTTCGATCCGCACGGCGCCAAGCTCATTGCGCAGCGCCAGGGGCAATTGCGCGGTGACATCGATTTCGGTTTGGCCTTCTTCCAGCACAACATCGATCCGCGACATCTCACGTCCGTCGCGCGCGGAGGCGACGAACGCACCCTCCCAGACGTCGTCGCTGCTCAACCGTTCGATGCGAAACGCTGGCCCGGCGGGAGTGGGGCCCAGCGGCCGCAGGATTGGTGCGGCCCCCGCCGGATCGGTCAACAACACCACTTCGCCGCGCTCGCGTAGGGCGTCAGCGAAAGTCTGATCACTGATGCCGGCGACGCCGTCGGAGAGCCAGCGAATTTTCCAGCGCTGGTTGTCATTGTTGGCGGCATACTGATCCAGCGCCGCCACCAGCGTTTCCATCGCGCCGATGCGGTCACTCGCCCAGGGCTGCGGCGTCAGCGTGTCCGCCAGCGCCCGCGCTTCCTGCCCGGTGAGGGGGCTGAGCGGCGCCGGCGTTGTTTTGGGCGCCGTGGTGAAGATGAAGACCGGGCGATCTGATTGTGCGGCCTCGGCGCTGATGCGCCGCATCTCGTCGCGACCCGCATTCCAGTTTGCCGCCGCCGCCCAGCTGTCATCGATGATCAGTGCGATCGGGCCGCCGCCGGATGCTGTGGGCGGCGCGTTCAAAACCGGCCCGGCAAGGCCAGTGATGATAATCGCCACCAGCAACAGCCTGAGCAACAATAACGGCCAGGGCGTGCGATCCGGGGTTTCTTCTTTTGCGGCCAGCTGCCGTAAAATAATGAATGCCGGAAACCGGGCTTGCTTTGGCGAAGGCGGCGTCGCCCGCAACAAAAACCACACCAGCGGCAGAGCGACGAGCGCTGCAAGGATGAGGGGGGAAGTGAAGGAAAGTGCGCCCACGGACTAATGCGTCCAGCTTCGCGCATCGCCAAGCGCGGCAAACAGCGCAAGCAAAGCGGTTTGCGCCGGTCGGTCTGTGCGATGACTGATGAAGGTCCATCCGGCTTTGCGGGTCAGCGTCGCCAGGGCGTCCCGGTGCGCCTGGAATTTCGCCCGGTAGTCTTTTGCAAGCGCGCCGGTCTCGCCGAAAATCAACCGGTCCCTGCTTTCAAGGTCGTGGAATTCAACCCGCCCATGAAACGGGAAGTCCTCTTCCGCCGGGTCGCATATTTGCACCAGCACGCCGCGCACGCCGGCCGCGGCCAGTGTCGCAACGCTGTTTTCAATGGCGTCGTGATGGGTAAAGAAATCACTGATCATCACGACGCGTGCGCCGGGCGCCAGTTCAGCCGGCTCAGGAGAGGACGCGGCGTCATTATATTGCGTAATATGCAAAGCCTCAACAATGCGCGACGGCGCGGCGCGGCCGTGAAATGGACGCCGTTGCTCGCCCAGAAGGCCGATGCGTTCGCCAGCCTGCGACAATAAAATTGTCAGCGCGACCGCGAGAACATCCGCACGCTGCCTTTTGCTCGGCGTCATCTTGGTTGAGGCATAGTCCAGCGACCGTGAGGGGTCGCGCCACAGATAAACCGCCGCCGCCGCCTCCCACTCGTTTTCGCGAACATAAAGCCGGTCGGCGACGCGCGCAGATTGGCGCCAATCAATGGTCGATACCGGATCGCCAAACGCGTAGGCGCGATGCTGCCAGAAGGTCTCGCCAGGCCCGGCGCGGCGGCGTCCATGCAGTCCGGCGGCGACCGTCTGGGCGATGCGCGAGGCTTCCACCAGCAGCGCCGGGAAAAAAGCCGCGGCCTCTTCGGCCTGGCGCCTGACGGCGATTGCGCTTTGGGGTTCGGTCATCAGCGCGGCGGTGTCCTTATTTACGCTTTACTCATAGCCCGTTTAAAAGCTCGTCGATGAATTGATCCGTATCGAGCCCTTCAGATCTGGCGGCGAAGTTGAGCGCCATGCGGTGACGTAACACCGGCTTGGCGAGCGCCCGCACATCATCGAGCGACGGCGCATGGCGCCCGTCAATCAACGCCAGCGCCCGCGCAGACAAGGAAAACGCCTGACTGGCGCGCGGTCCCGGTCCCCATGCGACCAGCGATTTAACGCGCGCGCTGGCGCTCTCATCGGGCCGCGCCGAGCGCACCAGTTTTAAAATCATCTCGACGACCTGCTCGCCAATCGGCATCTCGCGCACCAGCGCCTGCATGTCGATCAGATCCGCGCTGGCCATCACCGGCTCGATGGTCGCCGTCTCCAGGCCGGTGGTCTCGCCCAGCATGCGCCGCTCCGCTTCAAGGTCCGGATAGCCGACATTAATTTGCAACAAGAAACGGTCGAGTTGGGCCTCGGGCAGCGGATAGGTGCCTTCCTGCTCAATCGGGTTTTGGGTGGCGAGCACATGAAACGGTTGCGGCAGATCGTGGCGCGCGCCGGCGACGGTGACGTGGTGTTCCTGCATCGCCTGCAACAGCGCCGATTGGGTGCGCGGCGAGGCGCGGTTAATTTCGTCGGCCATCAATAGCTGGCAAAATACCGGCCCTGGAATGAAGCGGAATTCGCGGCTTCCGTCGTCAGCTTGTTCAAGCACTTCCGAGCCCAAAATATCGCCGGGCATCAAATCGGGCGTGAACTGGACGCGCTTGGCGGACAGGCCCATCAAATCTGCGACAGATGTCACAAGAAGCGTTTTCGCAAGCCCCGGCGCGCCGACCAAAAGCCCATGCCCGCCGGCCGCCAGTGTTGCAAGGCAGAGCCGGATCACCTCTTCCTGACCGAAAACCACCCTTGAGAGGCTGTCTTTCGCGCGCGACAGGCTTTTCGCTATCTGTTCAAATTTCTGTAAGACGGCGGCATCAGGCGTCGGGTCGGTCATAGGGTCAAAGGTCTCTTTTTCCGTGGTTATTTCCAATATCATGGGTCAATGCCGTGTTAGCAACTGCTTGGCAAGAAAACCGAACGGATTGTCGCAAAACTCTTGCCTCTTGCGGCCAAGGCCCCATTTTCTTTACTGTACCGTCATGGTTCCGGCTCACGATGCGTGGATAGGGTCGCAGGCTGAGGGGTCAGCTACGCATTGGGTTAGTATTGCGGCATTAGTGTCCGCGTTTGGTCTGTAGAAAAAGGGGCAGTTTGTGTCTGATAACGAATCTAATTTCACCGTCTGGGGCTTCATCAAGGGCGCCGGCAAATTAATAATCGGCCTGTTGCTATTAGTGCAGGGGCTGATTGGCCTGGTGGTGATGCTGCTTTTTGTCGGCGTGCTCGTCTCCGTCACCAACGGCATTGCCGGCAAGGGCGAGAAAGTGTCCATTTCCATTCCGGACGCTGCCGCGCTGCATCTAAATCTCAATGGCGTATTGGTGGAGCAGGCTGAAGAGGTCGACCCGTTCGAGGTTCTGATTGAAGAGGCTTATGGCGTGAACAAGCCGACCCAAATCGAAGTTCACGATTTGGTGCGGGCGATCCGCAAAGCCAAAGACGATAAACGCATTACCGGCATTGTGCTCGATCTCGGCTCGCTGCAAGTATCGCCCTCAAGCGCCAGCAAAATTCACTATGTCGCTGCAGAGCTGAAAAAGTTCAAAGACAGCGGTAAAAAACTTGTCGCGGTCGGTGATTTCTACAGCCAGGACCAATATCTTCTCGCCGCGACTGCCGATAAAATTGTCATGAATAATTTCGGCAATGTCGTCATCTACGGCTATGGCCGTTACGGCACTTTTGTAAAATCCTTCCTCGAGAAATTGAAAATCAACAGCCATGTCTTCCGTGTGGGGACGTTCAAGTCCGCAGTTGAGCCCTTTATTCGCGATGACATGTCGCCGGAAGCGAAAGAGGCGAACAAGGCCTATCTCGGTGTCCTGTGGCGCGAATATGTGAGCGCTGTTGAGACCGCACGCGGGCTGGACGCCGGCGTGGTTGAGAACTACGCCAATAATCTTGGGCCCATAATGGAATCTGTGGACGGAAGTTTCGCCAAAGCCGCGCTTAAGACCGGCCTGGTTGATCAACTCTCCTCACGCGCTGAACAGAGCGCCTATCTCATCAGCGAGTTCGGCAAAGAAAAAGACGGCAAGTCCTATAATCATGTGAGTTTCCGTCGTTATCTGAGCGCGATTGAGGGCGCCCATGACGGCGACGATCCAAATATTGCCGTGATCACTGCAGCAGGCGCAATTGTTGACGGCCAGGCGCCAGCAGGGCAAGCGGCTGGCGGCGACACGATTGCGGCGTTGTTGAAAAAGGCTCGTCTGGATGAAAACGTCAAAGCGGTTGTCCTGCGTGTCGATAGTCCCGGCGGCTCGTCCTTTGCTTCTGATGTAATTCGCGATGAGGTGCTGGCGATTAAAGCGGCGGGCAAACCCGTGGTTGCGTCGATGGGATCGCTTGCGGCTTCCGGCGGATACTGGATTTCCGCGCCGGCCGATGAAATCTGGGCCTCGCCCACAACTATCACCGGCTCGATCGGTATTTTCGGCTATTTCAACACCTTCGAAAACACCGCTGCGGAAGTAGGTATTTTCGTCGATGGCGTCGGCACCACAAGTCTGTCTCCGATCCTGGCGACCGGCATCGGCCCATTGCCTGACAACATCGCCGATATCATCCAGCAATCGATCGAATTTGGGTATGACCGCTTCCTGACGATAGTCGGCGAGGGTCGCGATCTCGACAAAACTTATGTTGATTCCGTTGGCCAGGGCCGTGTCTGGATTGGCGAGCGCGCCAAAGGTCTGCGGCTGGTCGATAAGCTCGGCAATCTGGATGACGCCATCGCCAGCGCGGCGAAAATGGCGGAGCTGGAGAAATATGACGTTGTCGATATGCTAGAGAAAAAGACGCCGTTCGAGCGCATTCTCGGCAGTATGTCGTCGCAGATTATGGCGGCGAGCGGGCGTGAAGATAAAATCCGCAACCGCCAGGGCGCGGTTCAAAAGCTGATGGCGAAAGCCGACGAGCAACTCGCCTTCTTTGAGGAGTTCAACGACCCGAACGCCGCTTATGCGCGGTGTCTTGCTTGCGAATAGAGGGCTTGCGAATAGAGAGCTTGCGAATAGAGAGCTTGCGAATAAGGCGGGCCTTGCGAAAGGGCTCCGCGAATAGCTGCTATCATGCGGCGCTGAACTGAGATAAGAACCGGCGTCGGTAATAGCGGCGCCGGTTTTTACTATGAAAGATTTATTGAGCTACGCAATCAAACTGGAAGGTGCGGGCGGTAAATCTTTGCCGCCGGTGCATAAATGGCATCCGGAATTTTGCGGCGACATTGACATCATCATCAAGCCTGACGGCACATGGTTCCATGAGGGAACACCGATTGGCCGGGCCCGGCTGGTGCGTTTGTTTTCCACGGTCTTGCGGCGCGACGGCGATGAATATGTCCTGGTGACGCCGGTTGAGAAGCTTAAAATAACAGTTGAAGACGCTCCTTTTGTCGGCGTTGCGATGCAGGTGGAAGGAACCGGCCAAACCCAAAATCTGACCTTCACATCCAATGTCGGCGATACGGCGACCGCCGGTCCGGACCACCGGCTGGTATTCCGCAAACACCCGCAGACCGGCCAGGCCGCGCCCTATATCGATATGCGCGCCGGGCTTGAGGCGCGCATTGCGCGGGCGGTGTTCTACGACCTTGTCGAACTCGGTGAGAAGCGCCAGATGGACGGTGTAGAAATGTTTGGCGTCTGGTCCGGTGGCGTGTTCTTTGCGTTCGGGCCGGCAGACGAAATTTTTGAGTAGGTAACAGTTATGAGTGTCGCCGGAGGCAAAACGCGAATGCGGGAGATCGATTGGCGAGCGCGCATTGCGGCCAATCTTGATCGGATGAGCGCGCAGCGCGTGCGGGCGTTGTTTCGGGAAATCAACCCGCATCTTGTCGGCGACAAAATGTTTGAAAGCCGCTGGAGTGATATTCGTAAAGACGCAGCAGTGCTGGTGCCGATTATCAATCGCCCTGAAGGCGCCAGCATATTGCTGACCGTGCGTTCGTCCGACATGCCATCCCATGCGGGACAAATCAGCTTTCCTGGCGGCAAGGTTGAGCCGGGCGACGCTTCACGCGTTGAGACGGCGTTGCGCGAAGCCCATGAAGAGGTCAATATCGAGCCTGGCAATGTCGAGATTATCGGACAACTCGGCATCCATGAAGGCGGGCTCGGATTTTCGGTGACGCCTGTGGTCGGGATTGTTCATCCGCAGGCGGATATTCGTCCCTGTCCGCGCGAAGTGCACGAGGTTTTCGAAGTGCCGCTGGATTTCGTTGCAAACCTGGCCAATCATGTGACCGAGCAGCGTGAGCACAAGGGTGTGAAATATAATATGTTCGCCGCGCCCTATGGCCGGTTTCATATTTGGGGCCTTACCGCTGGAATTTTGCGCACCATGGCTGAAGTTCTGCAAGTTGAGCAGGGCGATGACGGGGCGCTATGAGCGCGGATGAATTCATTCCCTTAACGGCAAAGCAACGGGCGCATTTTGACTGGCTTCGATCGGCGTCGCTCAAAAAGGTGATTGCCGCACTGGAATCGGCGGCGCCGGGCTCGGCGCGATTTGTCGGCGGTTGTGTGCGTGATGCGCTGTTTGGCGCGGCGCCAAAAGACTTTGACGTCGCTACGACACTGGAGCCTGACAATGTTATGGCTGCACTCAAAACAGCAGGTCTGCACTCCGTTCCCACCGGGATTGAGCACGGCACGGTCACCGCGATTGTCGACCATCACGGCGTTGAAGTGACGACGCTGCGGGCGGATGTCTCGACCGATGGGCGCCGCGCAAGCGTCGCCTTCACCCGCGACTGGATGGTGGATGCGGGCCGGCGCGATTTCACCATCAATGCGATTTATCTGACGCCTGATGGCCAGCTCTATAACCCGGTTGCGGGGATCGCCGATATAGAAGCGGGCCGGGTGCGGTTTATTGGCGATGCGACGCGACGCATTATGGAAGATTTCTTGCGCATCCTGCGGTTCTTTCGCTTCACGGCGCGTTTTTCTGAGCGCTTCGACGAACCTGGCCTTGCCGCTTGTACAGCCCAAAGGGGAGGGATCGCACGGCTTTCAGCCGAGCGTATTGGCGCAGAATTTATGGCGATCTTGGCGCTGCCGCGCGCCGCGTTTGCCCTGAAGGTGATGCGGGACGCTGGCGTGTTGCGCGAAATCTGGGATGCGCCGGCGAATATTGGCGCCGTCGCGAGGCTCAAAACTATCGCGCCGGATGCATTGTCGCCGGTGGTGCTGGCGGTTTTGTTTGGCGCAGCCGGGACCGGCGTTGGTGCGCGCCTGCGGCTTTCCAATGCGGAAAAGGCGATCCGCTCAAACACTCTCAAAGGCGCGGAGCAGATTGTGCTAAAGCTGCCGGACAAAGCTGTTCGCGGGCTAATTTACCGGCTTGGGCGCGACGTCTTCCTGGACGCCGCCGCCGCCGCTTTTGCCCTGGAGCAGATTGACGAGGCCGCCCATACGCGCATCATGGGGCTCGCGAAAGC
>JAJFGE010000004.1 GCA_021776295.1 Hyphococcus sp. | reverse complement strand
GATGACCAAGAAGATGCGGATCTTGAGATCCCGTCATTTCTTCGCAAAAAGAAGACTGGTTAGGTTTTTCTTTAGAGAACCTATTTAAGGTATTGTTTTTACTATTGAAATGCGCCCATGCTTAAATGGGCGCATTTTGTTTTGCCTGTGCAACATTGCGTAATAATGCTTGATCGCCGGGGGCGTTCAAAATTGACAAATCCGTGTAGGGTAAGAGGGTAAAGTGGCGGCGTGTCCACTGCGGGGCGTTCGGGGAAAGGGGCGAGATCGTATTCTTCGGACGAAATTAAGGTTGGAGTACGGGGGACTATGCGGCAATCAACATTGAAAGCGCCGATCGAATTTTCGGGCGTTGGTCTGCATTCCGGAGAGGAATGCAGAATGACGATACGGCCGGCGGAGGAATATGTCGGCATCACGTTTCTTCGTCACGATGGCTTAATCAGTGCAAATGACACGAGTGAGCCGTCGGTCATCGTTGCCGCGCCAGAAAATGTTGTGCGCGCCTGCCACGGTACAACGCTTGCTGATGTGTGCGGCGCCAATTCTGGCGACGCCTCAGTAGCGACTGTTGAGCATGTGATGGCGGCGCTCGCCATATGTGCAGTCGATAATGTTGCGATTGACATCTATGGCCCCGAAATTCCAATCCTTGATGGCAGCGCAGCCCCGTTCATGAATAAAATCAATGCTGTGGGCATTGCTTCGCAGAGCGCCGAGCGAAATGAAATTATCATCGAAGAGCCTATGACCATTAGCGACGGGGACCGTTCGATTCACATTGAACCATCCGATGCGTTTTGCCTTGATATCACGATCGAATTTGAAGATTGCGTGATTGGGTGTCAGTCCCAGTCGGTGACACTCGATAATCCGTCATTATTGGCCCGCATGGCCAGATCGCGAACATTTTGCCGGTTGCATGAAGTTGAGGCGCTGCGCGCCATGGACCTTATTCGCGGCGGCTCGCTAGACAATTCCATTGTGGTCGACGGAGATAAGGTTCTCAATGGCGGCGAGTTACGCGACCCCTATGAATTTGTTCTTCACAAAGCGCTCGACCTGGTTGGAGATTTGTACCTTCTGGGGGCGCCCATTCGCGGCTCGATTACCGCTCATAAGCCGGGGCACAGTATCAATACCCGCGCCGCGCTCGCCATTTCACAGGTCCAGCAGGCGCAAAATACGGTGACATCACGCATTGCGGCGACAGCCTGAGGCTTGTTTTTCCGCAGTTCTTCATCAATGCCTCGTTTGACGCTTCGCCCGGCCCGGACTAGAACCTCTGGCGGCGGGGCTTTTGAGACTAGGCGGTTGTGATTGTGGCTTTTCGGTTCAGTATGAGCAAATCTATTATTGGCGTTGTCCTGCTTTTTGTAGCGGTCAGCGCGTGTTCCTCTGGCAAAAAAGAGAAATTTGCGTATGTGGAGCGGCCCGTTGAAACCCTTTATGCGGATGCGACGAAGCAGCTTAGATATAAGCGCTATGACGCCGCCGTTGCGTTATTTGAAGAAGTAGAACGCCAACACCCTTATTCTGCCTGGTCGCGCCGCGCCATGCTGATGAAAGCTTTCGCATACTACCAAGATAATAGTTATGAAGAAGCTATTCAGTCTGTTGACCAGTTCATTGCTCTTCATCCCGGCAATAAGGGTGCGTCTTACGCATATTATTTAAAAGCCATTTGTTATTATGAGCGCATCCGCGATGTGGGGCGCGATCAGGATTTCACCAATGACGCCGTTGTGGCGCTGACGGATGTTATCCGGCGTTATCCGGATACGGAATATGCACGCGATGCGCGACTGAAGCTCGACCTGACATATGATCACTTGGCCGGTAAGGAAATGTATGTTGGGCTCTTCTATCTGAGAGAGAATAAACACATATCTGCTATCAACCGGTTTAAAACTGTCGTTGAGAAATACCAGACGACAAGCCATGTGCCTGAAGCGTTGCATCGCATAACCGAGGCCTATCTGGAATTGGGCATTATCGATGAGGCGCGGGCGTCGGCGGCCGTGCTTGGCTATAATTATCCCGGCAGTCGATGGTACCAGGACTCCTACAAGCTGTTTAAGCGGCGCGGCATCATTATTGCCGATCCGTCGCGGCCCCATGGTAAATCTGCTGTAGCTGAAACGCCGCCGGAAACGCCTGATTCTCCTGCATCATCGGAGGATGACAGTCGTGCCGTCAGCGACAATCTTACCGCGCCTCCTCAGGGCGGGGGCAATTCTGGGCCATAACGCCTTTCGGCGGCTCACGAAGTGGGATAAATCTGGCCACACCCATTAAGCGCAGGGCGAAGAACCGGGTTCGGTTATCGCTTCGTCCGGCGCGCAACAGGGGGCTAGATTATCTGGAATGCTGATCGCGCTTCATATTCAGGATTTTGTGCTCATCGACCAGGCGCGTCTGCCCTTAACGCAAGGATTGACTGCGCTGACCGGTGAAACAGGCGCAGGGAAATCCATTTTGCTCGATGCATTGGGGCTTGCCGTTGGCGGCCGCGCCGAGCGCGGGGCCGTGCGTCATGGCGCCAAACAAGGAATTGTCGCGGCGACATTTGAGGAGCATGCGGATCACCCCGTCTGGAGTTTTCTTGAGGAAAATGGGCTAAGCGGCGACGAAGATCAGATTATTTTGCGCCGCGTTCAGGCCGTGGATGGCCGGGGGCGCGGTTTTGTCAATGATCAACCGGTGTCTATCCGTATGCTGCGTGATGTGGGTGAAATGCTGCTCGAAATTCACGGACAACATGACGGGCGGGGTTTTTTGACCGCCTCAACGCATCGTATAATGCTTGATGAATTTGGCGGCCTTGGGAGTAACGCACGCGATGTTGCTGCGCTTTGGCGCAAGTGGCGCGATGTGAAAGACACTATTGAAGAACGCCGCCGCGAACGCGAAGCAACAGCGCGCGAAGCCGATTATCTGCGCCATGTTGCTGATATTCTGGACATGCTGGCGCCGGAAGCGGGTGAGGAATCCGCGCTTGCGGAGCGCCGGGCTGCGCTCATGGCGAGCGAAAAAATCGCAGAAGATTTAAACGCCGCCGCGGCCTCGTTTAGCGAAGGTGGAATTGAAACTAAACTTTCCGTCAGCTTGCGAAGCATTGAACGCGCATCGGCGCGCCTTGCTGTGGATTCTAAATCGCTTGATGCGGCGAGAAGCGGCCTAGAGGCGGCGCTAAACGAAGCGATGGAAGCGCGTGCAGCGGTGGAGCAGGCCATTGACGATTTCGGCGCAGATCCGGACGAGCTTGACCGGGTAGAAGAACGGTTATTCGCTCTGCGCGGGGAGGCCCGAAAGCATGGCGTAACACCGGATATGCTCTCGGAATTCCATGCAAAAACAAAAAAAGTGCTGGAAGATCTTGAGTTGGGCGAAGCGACCTTTGCGGATCTGGAGCGTGAGCTTGCAGCATCGAAGCGCGAATATGATCAGGCGGCCAGGGCGCTTTCAAAGGCGCGCGTCGCGGCGGCGAAGAAACTCGACAGTGCTGTCGCCAAGGAATTGAAACCGCTGAAACTCGGCAAGGCGCAATTCCAGACCAGCATTGACACTGATCCTTTGAGGCTGGCGTCGGATGGGTTCGACAGCGTAGAATTTATGGTGGCGACCAATCCGGGTGCGCCGGCGGGACCGTTAAAAACCATCGCTTCGGGCGGCGAGCTGTCGCGGTTTGTGCTGGCGATGAAAGCGGCGCTGGCGGCGAAAGAAAACCGCACCGTCATCATCTTCGATGAGGTTGATGCCGGCGTTGGCGGCGCGGTGGCCGATGCGGTGGGCGAGCGGCTGGCGCGATTGGCGCGCGATGCACAAGTTTTGGTGGTGACCCACAGCCCGCAAGTCGCTGCGCGCGCGCAAAGCCATTGGCGCATCGAAAAGAGCCAGACCAAAAATCGGACGACAACCTCCGTGACATTGCTGGACGCCGAAGACCGCATCGAGGAAATCGCGCGCATGCTGTCGGGCGCGAAGGTCACCAATGAAGCGCGCGCCGCCGCACGGCAATTGCTTGGCGGCGCAACGAAAAATCCAACCGCCAAAAAGCCGGCGTGTAACAAGTTGGCCCCGAAAAAGTTGGCCCCGAAAAACCTGGCAAAGACTGGCTAGGGCGAATATCACCACGCCATGAACATTAGCGCTTCCAATCTTGACGCTATCCCCGTCGGCAAGCTGGCGCCTGACGAGGCGGCGGCGGAACTTGCGCGGCTTGCGGCTGATATTGCCGGCGCGGACGCCGCCTATTACGGCAAGGACGCGCCGGAGATCACCGATGCGCAATATGATGCGCTGCGCCGGCGCAATCTCCTGATTGAGAAGCGGTTTCCAAAATTGAAACGCGCAGATTCACCGTCCGATAAGGTCGGCGCATCCCCCTCGGCAGGATTTGAAAAAGCAAAGCACGCAATCGCAATGTTGTCGCTCGACAACGCTTTCGATGACGCTGACGTCGCCGAGTTTGACAAGCGCGTGCGCAAATATTTGGGACTGGTGGAGGACAGTGCACTTGCTTTTACGGCCGAGCCGAAAATCGACGGGCTGTCGCTCAGCCTGCGCTACGAGAAAGGCGTCCTGGTTCTCGCGGCAACGCGCGGCGACGGAGAGACCGGGGAGAATGTCACGATCAATGCGCTGACCATTGCCGATATACCGGAACGATTGAAGGCGGCGCCCGATGTTATAGAAGTGCGCGGCGAAGTTTTCATGTCCCACGAAGAATTCGAAGTGCTGAATGCACGGCTGACGCGGGAAGCGGAGGAAAAGGAGCCGAAACTCTTTGCCAATCCACGCAACGCGGCGGCGGGGTCCTTGCGCCAGCTTGATGCAGCGATCACCGCATCGCGGCCTTTGCATTTTTTCGCCTATGCCTGGGGCGAGGCCAGCGAGGCGATGGGCGAGACGCAATGGCAGGCGCTGCAACGGTTCAAAAAACTCGGCTTTAAAATCAATCCGCTGACCAAGCGCTGCAAAGACGTTGCCGAGATGCTGGCGCATTACGCCAAGATTGAGCAACAACGCGCTGCGCTCGGCTATGATATTGACGGCGTTGTCTACAAAGTCGACCGGCTCGATTATCAGGCGCGGCTCGGTTTCGTGTCGCGCCATCCCCGCTGGGCGATTGCGCATAAATTTCCGGCGGAAAAAGCGACGACTGTGCTGGAGGATATCGAGATACAGGTCGGCCGGACCGGCAAGTTGACGCCGGTGGCGCGGCTGAAACCGGTGACGGTGGGCGGCGTCGTTGTCTCCAATGCAACGCTGCACAATGCTGACGAAATCGAACGCAAGGACATCCGCAAGGGCGATACCGTTGTCATTCAACGCGCTGGCGACGTCATTCCGCAAGTTGTTGAAGTGGTGCTGGCGAAACGCAAAAAAAGCGCGCGGAAATTTAAATTTCCAAACCGTTGCCCGGCCTGTAGCAGCCATGCGGTGAATGAGGTTAACCCGGCAACCGGCAAAGCCGATGTCGACAGGCGCTGCACCGGCGGGCTGGTCTGTCCGGCGCAGGCGGTAGAGCGCTTGAAACATTTCGTTTCGCGCCGCGCCTTCGATATTGAGGGCCTTGGCGAGAAACAGATTACCTCGTTTTTTGAACAGGAAATCATAAAACAGCCTGCTGATATATTCACCCTCCGCCAAAGACAAGAAGCCGGCGGTATTAATCTTTATACCTATAAAAATAAGGTCGATGGCGACATCTATCTGGATAAACAGGGCAGGCCGGTTGCGACTAATATAAAGTCGATTGAAAATTTATTTGACGGCATTGACGCGAAACGAGAAATTTCGTTGGCGCGGTTTGTCAACGCGCTCGGCATTCGCCATGTCGGAGAGACCAATGCGCGACTGTTCGCCAGCCATTATAGCGATGTCGCAGCGTTCTATGACGCTGCGGTGAAGGCGCGCGACCTCGAGGGCGAGGCCTATCAGGATATGCTGTCGATAGACGGGATCGGCGCGCTGGTGGCGCAAGGGGTGCTCGATTTCTTCGATGAGGCGCATAATCGCGCCGCCGTCGACCAGTTGCTGGCGGAAGTGACGCCGCTTGCCGCACAAGCTGCAAACAAGCAAAGCCCGATCACCGGTAAAACCGTCGTCTTCACCGGTACGCTGGAGACCATGACCCGCGATGAAGCCAAAGCCCGCGCGCAAAGCCTCGGCGCGAAAGTCTCAGGATCGATCTCGGCCAAGACCGATTATCTGGTCGCCGGGCCTGGCGCGGGATCGAAGCTGAAAAAAGCGGAAAGCTTGGGCGTTAAAATCCTGACCGAAGAAGAATGGGCAGCGCTTGCCCAAGTCACCAGCTCATAAAATCGTCATCCCGGGTGCGATGCATCACTTCGTGATGCACTGCATCCGGGATGACGAAAACTCCATTTACGGATAGGTGCGACCTAGGCCGACAAAATTTGCGCGGCGGCAATATTATCTGTCGCACCAGTTCCTGGTGGTAAATTTAAAAAATAGTAGCCAATTTTTATGCTAAGCATTGAGCCAAAATTGGCACAATCCGCTTCGATGCGCCGCCCTAAAAACCCCCCGCGCTCTTTTTCCCGAGTCTCATTTTCGGCCATTGCCACACCCGGCATCGGTGGATTACATCCTCCCCAACAGCGTGCTGACACTTCAAGAAGAGTTTGAAAAAACAAGGGTTTCGCGCGACGGATGCGCCAACTCCCCAGCCGGAGACGCCAATGAGCCCCAACAAATCAGATAACGCAGACAAGGCGTTATCGCTCTATGTGCCGGAACCTGAGTTCCGTCCTGGCGACACGCCGGATTTCTCCGATGTTCCAATCCCCAAGGCTGGCGCCGCGCCGCGCCCGGAAATCGACGTTGAGGCCGGCGATGTTCGCGATCTGGCTTACACCATTATCCGAGTGATGAACCGCGACGGCAAAGCGGTGGGCCCGTGGGCTGGCTTGCTGAGCGACGACCAGTTGAAAACCGGCCTTGAGGATATGTTGCGCGTTCGCGCCTTCGATGCGCGCATGTTGATGGCGCAACGTCAGGGCAAGACCAGCTTTTACATGCAAGCGCTGGGCGAGGAGGCGATTGCCTGCGCGTTTCAAAAAGCGTTGCAGCCGGGCGACATGAATTTCCCTACCTACCGCCAGCAGGGACTTCTTCTGTCAACGGACTATCCGGTTGTCGATATGATGAACCAAATATATTCAAACGCCGCCGACCCGTTATTGGGGCGGCAATTGCCGATATTGTACTCGTCGAAAGAAAACGGATTTTTCACGGTCTCAGGCAATCTCGCAACGCAATTTATACAAGGCGTCGGCTGGGCGATGGCGTCAGCGATCAAGGGCGACAATAAGATTGCCGCAAGCTGGATCGGCGACGGCTCGACGGCGGAATCAGACTTTCACTCAGCGCTGGTCTTCGCCTCGACTTACCGTGCGCCAGTGGTGATGAACATTGTCAACAATCAATGGGCGATTTCGACCTTTCAGGGGATTGCTCGCGGCAAGGCGGCGACCTTCGCATCGCGAGGGTTAGGTTTCGGCATTCCAGCGCTGCGTGTTGACGGCAATGACTATCTCGCCGTTTACGCGGTTTCTAAATGGGCGGTTGACCGCGCCAGAGCCGGGCACGGGCCGACGCTGATTGAGCATGTCACCTATCGCGTCGGCGGACACTCAACCTCGGACGACCCATCTGTCTACAGACCAAAGGAAGAATCCAACGCATGGCCGCTGGGCGATCCCATTGAGCGGCTGAAAAACCACCTTATCGCCAGTGGCGTCTGGTCGCAGGCGCAGCATGTTCAGGCGCGCGAGCGGGTTGAGATAGACATTGCCGAAGCGCAAAAGCTCGCCGAAAAGAACGGCACGCTCCATGACGGACCGCATTCGACGCCGGCCTCTATGTTTGACGATGTCTATAAGGAAATGCCGCTGCATCTGCGCCGGCAACGCCAGGAAGCAGGGGTCTGACCATGGCGCGCATGACTATGATACAGGCTATTCGCAGCGCCATGGAAAATGCTATGGAGCGCGACGACAATGTTGTTGTCTTCGGCGAGGATGTTGGGTTTTTTGGCGGCGTCTTCCGGTGCACCCAAGGCCTGCAGGAAAAATTCGGGCCCCAGCGTTGTTTCGACAGTCCGATCAATGAAAGCGGCATCGTTGGCGCGGCAGTCGGCATGGCGGCTTATGGCCTGCGCCCTTGCGTCGAAATTCAGTTTGCGGACTATGTTTATCCTGGCTATGACCAGATAGCCTCGGAAGCCTCGCGCATTCGCTATCGCTCCAAGAATGATTTCACCGTGCCGATGGTGGTGCGGATGCCGTCGGGCGGCGGCATCTTTGGCGGGCAAACCCATTCACAAAGTCCCGAAGCATTATTTGCACATATTTCCGGCATCAAAACCGTTATTCCGTCGAACCCATATGACGCCAAGGGTATGTTGATTGCATCGATTGAAGATGACGATCCGGTGATGTTTTTAGAACCCAAACGGCTTTATAATGGCCCGTTTGACGGCCATCATGACCGCCCGGTGACGCCATGGTCAAAGCATGAATTGGGCGAGGTTCCAGACGAGCACTACACCGTACCGCTCGGCAAGGCGGCTGTGCGGCGCGAGGGCGCGGACGCGACTATCCTCGTTTATGGGACGATGGTCTATGTCGCCGAAGCGGCGGTGAAAGAGACCGGAATTGATGCAGAAATTATTGACCTGCGAACAATTTTGCCGCTCGACATGGAAACGATTGAGGCCTCGGTCGCGAAAACCGGGCGCTGCGTCATCGTTCATGAAGCGACCAAGACTTGCGGGTTTGGCGCAGAATTAATGGCGGTGGTGATGGAGGGATGTTTTTATCATCTCCAGGCGCCAGTGATCCGCGTCACGGGCTATGATACGCCATACCCGCATGCGCATGAATGGGAATATTTCCCGGGGCCCAAACGCGTTGGCGATGCGCTGCGAAAAGTGATGGAGGCTGCATAATGGGCGAACACATTATCAAACTGCCCGATGTCGGCGAAGGCGTCGCTGAGGCGGAGCTGGTGGAGTGGGTGGCCGCGATTGGCGCTAATGTCCGCGAAGATGAGGTTCTGGCCGCGGTGATGACCGACAAAGCGACGGTCGAAATTCCCTCGCCGGTGGAAGGCAAAGTCATCTGGCAGGCGGCCAAGGTCGGCGATATTTTGGCGGTCGGCGCGCCGCTTATTCGCCTTGAGGTCGACGGGCCGGGCAATGTTAAGCCGGGGGAAGTGGTAGAGGAAACGGTGACAGCGGAAGCGACTTCTTCCTCCCCCGTTCACGGGGGAGGTGGCGCCGAAGGCGACGGAGGGGGTGTGGCGGCTAGGGCTAATGGGAAAAAGCCCCCTCAGTCGGCTACGCCGACAGCTCCCCCACCAGTGGGGGAGCAAAGAACTGTTCCTATGCCTTCCCCATCCGGCGCTCCGCGTGCGGAGGGTGATAAACCGCTGGCCTCGCCGGCAGTGCGCAAGCGCGCAGCCGATGCCGGGATAGATTTGCGCCGCGTTCATGGCGCGGGCCCGGCGGGCAGGATCTCCAACGCCGATCTCGATGCTTATTTCGAGAGCGGCGGCGTGCCCCAAGCCCGTAGCGGCGGTAATGTCCGCAAGACCGGCGTTACCGATGTTCCTATGGTCGGCCTGCGCCGCAAGATTGCCGAGAAAATGGTGATCGCGAAATCGCGCATTGCCCATATCACCTATGTCGAGGAGATCGACATGACCGCGCTGGAAGCGTTGCGCAAACAATTGAATGAGACGCGCAAAGAAGGCCGCGCGAAGTTGACGCTGTTGCCATTTTTGATGCGAGCCATCGTTAAGGCGGTTGCCGACCAGCCACAGATTAATGCGATCTATGATGATGAAGCCGGCGTCGTTCACCAGCATGGCGGCGTTCACATCGGCGTTGCCGCGCAAACCCCGGGCGGATTGATGGTTCCGGTAGCCCATCATGTGGA
>JAJFGE010000030.1 GCA_021776295.1 Hyphococcus sp. | reverse complement strand
TCCCTCCTTGGCGAGAAGCAGATTGCCCGCAAAAACAGCACGCCCTGCCGCTTTTCGCTTTCTTAAACCGCTGAATATGTCAGGGTCGAGAGCAACACGATGGGAGAAAATCATGAACAAATTCAATCATGCAATTTTGTGCACGGCCGCTACTGCTGTGCTCGGCTGGACATCTGCACAAGCTGAAACCCGCGCGTTCGACTTTGACGGGTTCTCCCAGGTTGGCGCATCTGCCGGGGTCAGCGTGCAAATTACAATGGGGGCTGAATATTCAGTTCACGCCGAGGGTAGCGACGCCGGGCTGGCCGATCTCAAAATCACCCAAAAAGGCGACGCCCTTAATATCGGACGCAAAAAAACCAAGTTCTTTAAACGCCGCGCGGATATCTCCGTCTATGTAACCACGCCCGCGCTCGATGGCGTGCGCGCCTCCAGCGGGTCAGAGATCGAGGCGACTGGTATCGATGCAGGAAAATTCTCCGTCAGCGTATCGAGCGGCGCTGATGTCTCGCTCGCCGGTAAATGTGACGATATTAGCGCCAGCGTATCGAGCGGATCGGACCTCGACGGCGAAAACCTGCATTGTCGCAATGCCACCGTCACCGCGTCGTCCGGTGCGGACGCCTCCATTTTCGCCAGTGAAAACGTTACCGCCAACGCCTCCAGCGGCGGCGACATTGATGTTTATGGCGCGCCGGAAGTCCGCAAAATCAATAAATCCAGCGGCGGCGATGTCTCGATCCGCAACTAATCCATTTTCGGGCGTTCGCCTCAGGAGGCGATCGCCTGTTCAATCGATTTGATGGCTTTGTCGGCATTGTCGCCGTCCGGGCCTCCGGCTTGCGCCATATCCGGCCGGCCGCCGCCGCCTTTTCCGCCAATCGCCTCCGCGCCGACGCGCGCCAGGTCGACTGCCGACAGGCGTTCTTTCAGATCATCCGTCACACCGACCGCAAGCGCGGCCTTGCCTTCATTAACGCCGATGAACACGGCAACGCCTGCGCCCATTTTTTTCTTCGCCGCATCCACCAGCCCGCGCAAATCCTTTGGCGCCACGCCCACAACCACGCGTCCGGTGAATTTGACGCCGGCGATTTCGCGGACGTCGTCATCTCGCGCCTCACCGCCGCCGCCAAGCGCCAGTTGTTTTTTGGCCTCAGCGAGATCGCGCTCGAGTTTTTTGCGGTCTGCGACCAGCGCCGTAATCCGTTCCGGCAATTGTGTGGGAACCGTTTTCAGCGCATCGGCCGCCGAGCCCGCCAACGTCGCCTGGGCTTCGAGATATTGCCGCGCCGCCTCGCCGGTTAGCGCTTCGGCCCGGCGCACGCCCGCCGACACCGCGCTTTCGCCAATGATTTTAAACAGTGCAATATCGCCAACGCGTACGACATGGAGACCCCCGCAAAGTTCGACGGAAAAAGGCTTAGCCGAGCCATCAAGCGCCGCGCCCATCGTCAGGACACGGACATCATCGTCATATTTCTCACCAAATAGCGCCATCGCACCCGATGTGACAGCGTCTTCATAGGGCATAATTCTAGTCTCGACAGGCGTGTTCTGTCGGATTACCGCATTAACGCGCCGTTCGACTTCCGCGGTCTCTTCGGCCGACATGGTTTTCGGGTTGGAGAAATCGAACCGCAACCGATCCGGCGCGACGAGCGAGCCTTTCTGGGTTACATGCGCGCCTAAAACCTCGCGCAGGGCGGCATGCATCAAATGCGTCGCGGAATGGTTGGCGCGGATCTTTTTCCGGCGCTCAACATCTACAGACAGGAGCACCGCCTCGCCGGCTTTGATCGCGCCTTCCGCAACCACGCCGATATGGCCGAACAGTGCGCCGGCGCGTTTTTTAACGTCGCGGATGATGATTTTCGCGCCGGTCTCGGTTTTGATGACGCCGGCATCGCCGACCTGACCTCCGGCCTCAGCATAGAATGGCGTCTGGTTGACGATAATCTCAACCTCATCACCCTTGCTTGCTTGTGTCGCCGGCGCGCCGTCCCTAACGATCGCTTGAATGACGCCTTCGGTTTCATCGTGGATGTAGCCGAGAAACTCCGTGGCGCCATGCTCCGTCCGCAGATCAAACCACACGCTTTCGTCAGCGGCGTCGCCCGAGCCCGCCCATGCGGCGCGCGCGGCCTTGCGCTGCACATCCATTGCCGCATCAAAGCCTGCAACATCAACCTCGCGACCCTGGCGGCGGAGCGCGTCCTGGGTCAAATCGAGGGGAAAGCCGAAAGTGTCATAAAGTTTGAACGCCGCCTTGCCCGACAGCGCCTCGCCATCCGGCAGGTTTGCGGTCTCTTCGTCGAGGAGTTTCAACCCACGCTCGAGCAGCGAGCGAAACTTTTCCTCTTCCGACGTCAAGGTTTCAACAATCAACTTTTGCGCGCGCCCAAGCTCGGGAAAGGCGGCGCCCATTTCCCGCACCAGCACCGGGGCGAGGCGCGCAAGTAGAGGGTCGCGCGCGCCAAGCCCGTGCGCATAGCGCATCGCCCGGCGCATAATCCGCCGCAACACATAGCCGCGCCCTTCATTCGATGGCGCGACGCCGTCGGCGATCAAAAAACTCATGGCGCGCAAATGGTCGGCAATCACCCGGTGGGCCGGCGCGTCGGCGCCCTCCGCCTTGCGGCCGGTGAGGTCTACGGACGCAGCAATCAGGGTGCGGAATAAGTCGACGTCATAATTATCGTGAACGCCCTGCAGAACAGCGGCCAGCCGCTCAAGCCCCATGCCGGTGTCGATGGAGGGCTTGGGCAAGGCGACCTGCTTGCCATCGGCATGCTTTTCGAATTGCATAAAGACGAGGTTCCAGATCTCAACGAAACGGTCGCCATCTTCATCAGCGCTGCCGGGCGGCCCGCCCGGGATATGATCGCCGTGATCGTAGAAAATCTCCGAGCACGGCCCGCACGGACCGGTGTCACCCATCGCCCAGAAATTATCATGGGTTGGTATACGGATGATACGGGCCTCCGGCAGGACGGAGATTTTGCGCCACAGATCAAACGCCTCGTCATCAGTATGGTAGACGGTGACGGTGAGCTTGTCGGCGGGGAGCCCGAAATCTTTGTGCACCAGGGTCCAGGCAGCCTCGATCGCCTCATCCTTAAAATAGTCGCCAAACGAGAAATTGCCGAGCATCTCAAAGAATGTGTGGTGGCGCGCGGTGTAGCCGACATTGTCGAGATCGTTGTGTTTGCCGCCGGCGCGCACGCATTTTTGCGACGAGGTCGCACGGCTGTAATCGCGGGTCTCTGCACCGGTGAAGACATTTTTGAACGGCACCATGCCGGCATTGACGAATAGCAGGGTCGGGTCATTTTGCGGCACCAGCGACGCGGAAGGCACAATGACATGATCGCGTGCGGCGAAAAAGTCGAGAAATTGCGCCCTTATGTCTTTCAGCGACGTCATGGTTTCATGGCCTCATCAAAGCCTTATGGCCTCATAAACAATAATTCGCGCCGGCCCAAACAAATGATCCGGCGCGAATTATTGTCTTAGCGCCCGAAGGGGCGCTGCGTCCAGATTTTTCGCTGCGCTGCGAAAACGGAGGCGATGACTGAGAGCCAAGGCTGTCACCTTCCGGCGTGACCGGGCGCTCGGCGCCTGGCCGATCAGGTCATGCAAAAGAAGTTGAGCTTGTTGCCGTCAAGGTCGCGGAAATAACCGGCATAGAACGTATCGCCGCGCGGGCCGGCCGGGCCTTCATCTGTTGCACCGAGCGCAATCGCCTTTTTATAGAGCCGGTCAACGGTCTCCGGCTTGTCGCAAGCGATCGCCACCATGGTTCCATTACCGGCCGAGGCGGCTTTTCCGTCATGGGGTTTGATGATCGATATCGCCGGTTTTTGGGGATCGACGGCCCAGGCGATAAAGCTATCAGCCTCCATCATTCGCTTAGCGCCCATCTCACCCAGCAATGCGTCGTAAAACTTGCCAGCTTTTTCAAAGTCATCAACGCCGAGGGTCACATATCCAATCATTGTCTTCTCCTGATGAAGGTTTTTATTCGCGGCTGCACCAGCATGCACTCGAACCCCGCCCCTGGAAAGGGGCGCGCACAGCTGGGCGGAAACAACCCGGCCTCGCCGGCCAGGTTGTTTGTTTTGCAAATTTCAGGCAGCTGCATTTCCGACGTCCAGGCCGGCCTTCTAAGACGCTTCTGCCGCTGTGTCGTCATCATCCTGCTTGGCCTCGCCGGCAAGCATTTCTTCAGCGACTAGCCCGGCGTTTTTACGGATTGCGAGCTCGATTTCAGCGGCCATGTCAGGGTTGTCTTTTAAGAACTGCTTGGCGTTTTCACGGCCCTGGCCGATACGCTCGGAATTATAAGAATACCACGAGCCGGCTTTTTCCACGACCTCAGCCTTAACGCCAAGATCGACCAGCTCGCCAACTTTGGAAATCCCCTCGCCATACATGATGTCGAACTCGACCTGCTTAAACGGCGGCGCGACTTTGTTTTTAACGACCTTGACGCGGGTCTGATTGCCAACCACCTCGTCTCGCAGTTTGATGGCGCCGATGCGGCGAATATCCAGGCGCACGGAAGAATAAAACTTCAGCGCATTGCCGCCGGACGTGGTTTCGGGCGAGCCGAACATAACACCGATTTTCATACGGATCTGGTTGATAAATATCACCAGCGTATTTGACTTCGAAATTGAACCGGTCAGCTTACGGAGCGCCTGGCTCATCAACCGCGCCTGCAGGCCGGGGAGCGAATCGCCCATCTCGCCCTCAAGCTCGGCGCGCGGCGTCAGCGCGGCGACGGAATCGATAATGAGAATATCAACTGCGCCGGAGCGCACCAGCGTGTCGGCGATTTCAAGCGCTTGCTCGCCAGTGTCAGGCTGGGAGATGAGCAAGTCGTCGAGGCTGACCCCGAGCTTTTGCGCATAGATCGGATCAAGCGCATGTTCGGCATCGATAAACGCCGCAGTGCCGCCAGTTTTCTGGGTTTCCGCCGCCACATGCAGCGCCAGCGTCGTCTTGCCGGAGCTTTCCGGCCCGTAAATTTCAACCACCCGGCCCTTGGGCAGACCGCCAATCCCGAGCGCGATATCAAGGCCGAGGGAGCCGGTGGAAATTGATTCCATCTCGACAACCTCGCGGTCGCCCAGGCGCATCAGCGAGCCCTTGCCGAACGCCTTGTCGATCTGTGACATCGCCGCTTCCAGCGCCTTAGATTTATCCACGTCACCCACCTCTACAAGTCTCAGACCGCCCTTGGCCATATACCGCCTCCGTTGCCTACAGGGGACCGCCCTGTCAATAAGCGCCTTTGTACGCTTTTTGTTCTCATTTGGCAAGGAGGATTATGATGTTGATTTTGTTGTTACTATTCTATTTGTTCTTTTTTTGTTTTAAAAATATCACCACCCACACGTTGGTGAACTCAGCCCCCCGCGCCTCTCGATTCGCTGCATGAGCGCCGCCATCTAGATCCCCGCTTGCGCGGGGATGAGCGGGTGGAGAATTTCCCGCAGGAATGCATTGGCCGCGCTAGCGCGTGCGTTCTTCGCCGACGAGGTAGCGGTAGGCAATGCCTGCCGGAACGACCCACATTGCTGTGTAAACCATTGTGAAAAGATAGGTTGAGATCACCGAGACCCAGGCGCCGGGCTTCGACAGGTCCCACATATCGCGCTGCATTTCGAGCATCCGCGTTTCAACCTGTTCCATAGCAGACGGATCAGACACCGATGACATCATCTCCATCATCAAAGGCATATAGGCCGGTAATATAAGCGCCAAAAACACCAGGCCGACGATGATCATCAGAAATACCCATAAAATCCAGTAGACGAACAAGCCCCAGAAATGGCCTTCAGTAATGTTCCAGGATTCTGCGATCCCGACCTTTCTTTCACCAACCGTCGCCGCATAGATAATGGACATTCTTACAAAAAACCAAATCAGCGCGCCGACCAAAGCGAGTATGCCAAGGCCCATAAGGATGCCGCCCATGGCGCCGGCGACTAATGAAAGGATAAGGCCGACCACCATGACCAGCAGGACCCCTGCAATATACAAAATGATTGTCATTATGATCAGAAGCAGGAACGCTGCAACGATCCGTAACTCATCGGCGCCGAACCAAAGATAAAACGGCAGGCGCGGCGCCTCCCCCCGGATCACATGGCGCAATAGCCCAGCGATCATCATTGGGTAGACGATCGCCATTGCCAGATAGAGCAACCCCATAGCGCGCAACATCGGCCCCATGGCGGCGAACATGGCTGCCGGGTCGCCGCCCTGTTCCATACCGCCAAGCTGCACCTGTGCGTCGATCATTGATGGCATCAGATAGAGTTGCACCGCGATCAACAGCAGTGTTGGCAGCCACAAGATTTTTATGATCGTAAAGAAGTGGGCGACAATATAGGCCAAGCCTGCGATATATGCTTTAAAAACTGGAAAATTCATAACAAACCCCTCCGCCTTTACATCTAACCCTATCGCACTATCGCGCCAGAAAACAAGTTGGCGCGCGGGCCCAATTTCGGGTAATTGTTGAGCGCTAATGCACTTTGTCAGGCGGGTTTGACGCATCCCGGATTACGCAACGCTAAAAGGAACCCTCATGAGCCGTATATTCTTCTTTCTGGTTTCGATTGTCGCCGTCCTTCTTGCTATTGCGGTGTTTGCGCCGGGGTTGATCCCGACGGCAACGTTCAAGCCGCGCATTGAGGCGGCGGCCTCTGCGGCGATTGGACGTGAGGTGACAATCGGCGATGACTTGTCTTTCCGGTTGTTGCCACGCGCAGCGTTTCATGTGGAGGCGCTGACGATTGCCAATGCGGAAGGCTTTGACGGTGATTATCTGATGCGCGTTGCTGAGGCTGATATCGGCGTCAACCTGTTCAAGCTGCTCGCCAACGCTGTCGAGGTTGACCGTTTTGTGTTGACCGGGCCGGAAATTAATCTCGTGCGCAAAGCCGATGGCGCGGTAAACTGGAATTTCGCCGCCAGCGATGCCGAAGACGCCGCCGCCACTGAAGGCGCGCGCGCGCCGCGCGACATTCGCCTCGGCGATGTCCGCATTGTCGATGGCAGCGCGCATTATAGCGACGCAGCGGCGGCAAAAACCTATTCAGCCGAGGACATTGATCTCAATATCTTTTTGAAAAGCCTCAAAGAGCCGTTGGAAGTGGACGGCAAAATGATTTTTCAGGGCGAGCCGACCACGCTTGATATTGTGCTCACCAATCTCGCGACAATCATCGCCGGCAAGCCCAGCAACCTTAAGCTCGACGTCGCCATTGGCGCGACCAAGGCGGGCGCTGACCTTAACATCGAGACCGGCGAGAGGCTGCGCTATAGCGGGCCGATTGATATCGACGCGCCGGACCTGCCGGCGTTTGCCGCGCTTGTCGGAACCGAGCTTGCCGATGCGCCGGGCTTTGACCGGCTGTTGCTGTCCGGCGATGTCGCTGGCGGCGATGAGGCGTTAAGCCTTACTGACGCGCATATCGGCTTTGACGACATCAAGGCCGAGGGCGTTCTCAATCTCGACTGGTCGGGCGTCAAGTCGAAGGCCAGTGGCGTTCTGTCTACGGATAAACTCGACCTCAGGCCCTATATGCCGCCGCCAACGACCTCGTCGGAAGGCTTTCCCGAATGGTCAACGGCGAAGATGGATTTTACCAGCCTGCGCAATGTCGATGCGGATTTCGATATTTCGGCGAACGCGATTTTCCTCAACGACCTTGAGATCGGCGAGAGCCGTTTGAAGTTACGTATCGACAATGGCCGGATGACGACGGACATCCCCGAGCTTGCAATGTATGGCGGTCAGGGCTCCGGCCGGCTGGTGGTCAATGCGCGCGGCGCGAAGCCGTCCTTTTCCGGCAATCTCGACATGAACGCCATCAACACCCAGCCAATGTCGCTCGATCTTTTAAAGCACGACAATCTTCTGGGGCTCGGCTCGCTGAAGTTTGATTTCACCGCCGCCGGCGGCAGTCAGGCGGCGATCATGTCGTCGCTTAATGGCGATGGCGGCTTTGATATCGCCAATGGCGCACTGAAAGGCGTCAATATCGCCAAGATTGTCCGCGCCGCCGCGGCGCTTCAGCAGGGGATAAATCCGGCAACGCTCACCACCGCCGTCAGCGCCGCGCGCGGCGCCGATGAGACGACCGATTTTTCGGAGTTTCTGTCCAATTTCAAAATCACCAACGGGCTGGTTAATTCGCCGACGATTTCTCTTAACGGGCCGTATCTCACCATGTCCGGCAAAGGCGTCATCAACCTGCCGCAACAGACTATCAATCTGCGGCTGTCGCCGCGCGCAACCACGACGGCTGACGGCAAGGACGCACGCACCGTCGCCGTGCCAATGCGGGTTGGCGGCACATTTGCCGAACCCACCATCGCCGTCGATATTGAGGCCTATTTGCGCAGCGGCGGCGTCAAGCAAATTCGCGACCTGCTCGGCGGCATTGGCAAACGCAAACCAGCGCCCGCTGATGGCGACGAGGCCGCGCCCGAAGCGGAACCGCAAGAAGAAACGTCAGAGGAAACAGCGCTGCGCGCTATTGAAAGCATCTTTGGCGCGCCTGACGAAGAAATGCCCGATCAATAAAAAACGGCTTTGCATGAACGCAAAGCCGTTGTTCTTTTTTGAGTCTGATTTCAAGCCGGCGGTTTATTCATGCGCAGCCGGGTCCGGACAGGACTTTGAACGCCGCATCAGCATGACAATCAGAATGATTGCGATAATCGGTGACGCGACAATAAACAACGTCATCGCAATCGCGCCGCCGGCGGCGACAATTCCGATCAGCGCGCCAAGCAGACCGATAACCAACCCCGCCACGGCGGCGATCATACCGAAAATGATCGCCGCAAGGCCGCCAAAGCCAACCGTCAGCGCTTCCATTATCGTCAGTTGCGTGTCGGCGTAAAAATAAGCGCCGAGGGTCAAGGCGCCGCCGAGAAACAAAATTAACACCACCGGCACATAAAACCATGCACCGCCGCCGCGTCGGGTTTCGTGATAGTCAGATGCCGCCATTTTCGCCACCGTCTCGAACGGCCTTCGCCATTCGCCTTTTCTTGTAATTTTGCGTCGGTTCTTTTGAACTCTTTACGGAGACCATATTCGCCATATCGCCCGGCCGAGACAAGCCCTCCCGACGCGTATCGCCGTCGCTTGGTCGATCCCTTGCCGGCTCTGCGGCGCTCTGCTAGCTGTCGCGCCCGATCTCACAGACATTTCCATGAAAGCAACCTCGTCCCCTGTCCAGCACCAAAGATAACCCACGGGCCTGGCAGCGCATGCTGTCGGGGCGCCGCCTCGACCTGCTCGACCCCTCCCCGGTCGATATCGAGATTGAAGATATCGCCCATGGCATTGCCCGGGTTGCGCGCTGGAATGGCCAGACTTTGGGACCGTTGCCGTTTAACGTCGCGCAGCATTCGCTCATCGTCGAAGCATTTTGCGGTGAGATAAAACCCGGCTGGCCGGCAAAATGGCGCCTCGCTGCGCTCCTCCATGACGGTCCGGAATTCGTCATCGGCGACATGATCTCGCCGTTTAAGGCGCAATTGGGCGGGCGCTACAAAACCATTGAACACCGCTTGCAGCAGGCCATCCATCTGCGCTTTGGCCTGCCCGCGGACTTGCCTGAAACGGTTGAGAAAACCATCAAACGCGCCGACCGGGCTTGCGCGTTTTTTGAAGCGACGCAACTTGCCGGCTTTGAGTTTCCAGAGGCGCGCAAGTTTTTTGGCGCGCCGCGCGGGGTTGCGCCGATTGAGCTGAAAACCATGACCTCAAGCCAGGCGCAAGCCGCGTTCCTGGCGCGCTTCAAGGTGCTGATGAAGGCTTGCGAGGGTTAATCAGACCCGCAAACCCAAGCCGCAACTTCAAAACCGCGTGATTGCCTGGCTGTTCGACACACAAAGCGGCGGGGTTGTTTGTGTTTTGTTAACGACGCATATATTTCAATAGAACACACCGGATACGGAAAACCTGAATTCTGATGATTATTGTCAGTTCACTCGATCACGCCGCGGCGGCGTTTAAAAAATATGCACCCGCTTATGTGATATCGGTTCTCGAAAAGGATGAGCCGACGCCACCGGTGTTTGACGCTGTACGGGAACAAAACCACCTTAAGGTGATTGAAGATTGCAGCCGCGCGGTCGATGTTGAAGATTGCGAGAACCGCTGCAAAAAACTCCTCGCCCTGGCCGAGCGCTGGCGCAATGACCCCGAACCCAAAGCGCCGATCCTCATTCATTGCCATAAGGGCGTTGCGCGCTCCATGGCAGTCGCCTACATTTTGATGTGCGCGCTCGAGCAAGGCAATTGCGAGCGAAAAATCGCTGACCGCCTGCGCGTCGCAGCGCCCCATGCCGACCCCAACCTGATGCTGGTGTCTGAAGCCGACGCCCTGATGCACCGCGATGATCGTATGATTGAAGCAATACTCGACCTCTGCCCGTCTTGTGCAGCGGTTGAAAAACCCGTCGTCATGCTTCCCGTTACCGCATAAATCAGCCATAGACGGCGGGATGAAAAAACCGTCCGCCGCCGCTCACCCCGCTTCCCTGGCGACCAATGTCGCCATTGCCCTTAACGCCGTCTTGGCGGCGGTTGATAGTGAGCGCCCGAAAGTCCTGTGCGTCCAGGCCGACGCATTAGGCCTTCCCTATGGACCGTTTGATCCGGCGCGCCATCGCACTTTTGAAATCGGGATGCGCGAATGGGTCGAGCGTCAGACCAAAATCTCGCTCGGCTTTATCGAACAGCTCTACACTTTCGGCGATGAAGGCCGCGAGGCGCCGGCCGCCGCACTCACCGGCAGTAAAGCCAGCGAGCGCATCGTCTCGGTCGGCTATCTTGCGCTCGCTCCAGCGCTGTCGCAAACCATTGCCGTGGATGCGGTCTGGCGCGACTGGTATGGGTTCTTTCCCTGGGAGGACTGGCGCGGCGGCGAGCCGGCAGTCCTGCGTGAGCGCATCATACCTGGCCTGGCTGATTGGGCCGGAAGCGGCCGCGATAAATCAACGCGCATCGCCCGCATCAATATCGCCTTTGGACAGGACGGCATGGGCTGGGCTGAAGAGCGCACCCTTGATCGCTATGAGCTGATGTATGAGGCGGAGCTGGTGTTTGAGGCCGGACGCGACCGCGCCGCCGCCGGCATTGATGGCGCCTCATCCGCCAGCGGCGCCGCGCTACTTCAGACCGGCGCGCCAATGATTTCCGATCACCGGCGTATCCTTGCAACCGCCATCGGGCGCCTGCGCGGCAAGTTAAAATACCGGCCGGTGATTTTTGAAATGACACCGCCGGAATTCACGCTGCTGCAACTGCAACGCACCGCCGAAGCAATAGTCGGCTTTGGATTTCACAAACAGAATTTTCGCCGCACCATTGAAAAATCAGGCTTTGTCGAACCCACCGGCGAAGCGACGCAAGAGGCGGGCGGCAGGCCGGCGGCGCTGTTTCGCATCAACCGCGAAGGCCTGCGCGAGCGCTCCGCCACGGGTCTTGCCATCCCGCGTTTGCGCCGCTCAAAGGATTAGACGATGATGCGCGCGCTGCGACCGCCATCAAAGGGCTGACATTGATGAAATATCTGAGCACAATAGCCTTATCAAGCGCCTTGCTTGTCACTAGCATTGGACAGTTCAACACCGCGATTGCTCATGACAGCGCCACGGCCACCTATCTTGGCAATGAAGGCGTCATGGTCGTGCATGGCGAGACGAAAATTCTGTTCGACGCATTCTACGCCGACGGCTTTGGCCAATATGCGCTCGTCCCGGACGCGATAACCGAGACGATGATGCAGGGCGCGCCGCCCTATGACGGCGTCGATGCGATTTTTGTGAGCCATGTCCATGGCGATCATTTCACCGCTGAACCGGCGATTGCTTATATGCGCGCCAATCCAACGGTTCGCCTATATGCGCCGCAACAGGTGCATGACGCCATCGTCAATTCCGGGGTTGCCGACAACGATCCCCTGCTGGCGCGCGTGTTCGGTTACGATCTGGGCCCTGAAGATAGGGCAATAGGTTTTGATGTTGACGGATTATCCGTCGCCGCCGTCGCCATCCCTCATTCAGGCAATCGGCCGCATATCCAAAACTTCGCCTGGCGCGTCACCCTTGATGAGGAAACCACCGTCATGCATCTCGGCGACGCCGGAACGGCGGTCTCCGATTTCTCGCGCCATATGCAGCACTTCAAATCACGCAAGACCAATACAGCCTTCCCGCCTTACTGGTTTCTGGGCGACAGAAACGGCGAAATGATCCTCCGCGACATCATTAAAGCCGACCGGACGATTGGCCTTCATGTGCCAAAGCGCGCGGCCGGCCATGGAGACAAATGGCGCGCCCGCGCTGGCGGCGATCTCTTCACCGACCCCGGCGAAACGCGCGACTTGACCGGCAAGTAGATTTATCAGGATTTGATGTGACTGCAGAATTTTCTAATACGGCTTCACGTCCACATGTGCTCGTTCTTGGGCGCGCGAAAACCGGTACGACTTTTATTGCCAAGTCGATTGAAGCATCCTGTCCAATGTCGCCCGCGCGCTTCATTATGGAGCCCAAGACGCCCCATGACATTAACCGGGCCGCAAGTATGTCGACAAAATCAACACTTATTGTGAAAGTGTTATTTGATCATTGGGATAAGCAACGTGATGCGTTAAGCGATTTTGCAGCGGGACCTTCATGGCCAAACTTCCATGCCCGAATTGCTATTGTCCGCGACCCACGCGACGAAATAATCAGTCGGCTGATGTTTCGCCCTTTCAGTTTTCTCATCAACGGCGACGCGCGAGCCGAGGACGTAGAGCGTTGGGCAAGTGTTCTAGAGCAGCGCGAGCAAAATCCCGAGATGACTTTTCTTGATGTGCAAAAAGCATTTGCAGCTACATTTCCCGGAACCCACGATCCCGCCGACGAGATACGCCTTATCGCTCGCTTATGCATGGACTATGCAGACTATCTGAAACAAAACCAGACTGTTTTCGCGGCCTTGCGATATGAAGATGCGGTCGCAGATGATTTTTCCGCTATAGAATCCGCGCTTGGCTGGCAAGTCGCCAAGACCCGTGATCTCGGCCGTTTTGGCCATACAAAGCGTTCCGGCGCGGCAACAAACTGGGCCAAGTGGTTCCATCCTTGCGATCTTGAAATCATCAAGGAGTTGATGGAACCGGCCTGCACGGCGCTGGGCTATCACGATTGGGCGTTGCCGGCTGATATCGACCGCACTATCGAGCCCGAGCACCACTCGGACTATACGCGTGGTCTGGTGCGTCAATATCACCAGCAGGGCGGCGCAGCACGCTCATTCATTCAACGCCTTCGCAACCGGCTATTTGCCTGAAATTGTTGATATATATCACCAATAATGTGATTTTATAGCAGCCGTTCTATATATCCGTTGCGTGTTTACCCCGGCTTGACCGAGCCGCCATTTCCGGTCATTTTTCCGCTTCGCCCCTTGCGGGGCAGTTTTTTCACCCCATATATGCTCTAGTTGAGCACATATGCCGGATGCGTAACTCAGACGAACACAGCGGAGGCGGCGCGATGGCTGATTTTGGCGGCGAACCGACGACACAAACCTCACTGCCCTATAGCGATGCGGTGAAGGCGAGGACCGACCATCTTTATGCAAAGGTCGC
>JAJFGE010000029.1 GCA_021776295.1 Hyphococcus sp. | reverse complement strand
GTCTTTTAAATCTTCAAGAGAAGTCGTGCTCATCTTTAAGCGTCCCTTTTATTCTTGGCGTTCATTGCCGCGACATCGAGTATTTTCGGCTGTTGCGCCTCATGGGGATGTTCTGTGCCCACATAAAGTTTAAGCCCGGTCATCTGTTTGCGCGCCAGCGGCGAGCTTTTCGGCATCATCCGTTCAACCGCCTTCATCAGCACCCGTTCGGGGTGCGCGCCGCCGAGGATTTTATCCATCGTGCGCTCTTTGATGCCGCCGGGATATCCGGTGTGCCAGTAGATTTTCTTGCCGGCCATCTTGTTGCCGGTGAAGACAACTTTTTCGGCGTTGATGACGATGACATGATCGCCCATATCGACATTGGGCGTGTAGGTAGGCTTGTGCTTACCGCGCAGGCGGGTGGCGATCACCGAAGCGAGCCGGCCGACCACAAGGCCTTCCGCATCGATCAGCGTCCAATCCTTGACCGCTTCCTCGCTCTTCATGACGTAGGTTTTCATAAATCTGTTCCCGGGTCTCAATCTGTAATGCGTATGGCGCGACGGCGCGCGGCCTATAAGCCGAAGCCCGCCACAAGCCATAGAAGGCGCGCGAATAAACCAAGCACAGTTTCGCGTCAACATATTCGAAGAAACTATTTGAAAACAGGATGATATTTGTGTGGTAAAATGATACCGCCTGATCTTCAACTTGCCTTAGCACCTCAACTTGACGAACCGCTCAGCCCGCAAGACAACCGGTCGTCACCCATTTCGGAGCCTTGTTTCATGCGTATCACCGCTCTCGCCGTCCTCCTTACTGGAATGCTTGCCCTAGCTGCTTGTGGCCGCGACGCGGTTGATGCGCCGGCGCCGGAGCCTGTCGCGCCGGTTGGCGTTGCCGCCAGCGATGAGACTTCTCTTGCCGCGCCGGCGACCGGGCTTGCCTTTTGGATGCACCTGAATGTCGCGTTTAACAGCCTGTTGATCGCCGCCAGCGCCGACGGGCTTGCCGCTTACAATATTGAGGACGGCGCGGCGGTCTCGTCGGTTCCGGGTGTCAATCTCTCCGGCGTCGCGGTCAGCTATCTGGGGTTTGGCCCGACGGCGACGGGCGTCGTTGCGGCGTTCCAACCGGATGCGGGCGCCTTTGCATTCTACCGGATCGACAATGGCGCGCGCAGCTTTTTGTCGCTTGAGACGACGCTCGATATTCGCGGCGCGGTGCGCGGGTTTTGTTTCGGGCGCGGCGACGGCGTTCCAACGCCGAGCCTTTATGTGGTCCAGCGCGGTAAAATCCTGGTGTTCAATTTCGAAGAGCAAGACGGCGGGCTGGCGGCTGCGGCCAACATCGCCATGAACGCGCCCGACGATTTGGCCGCCTGCGCGGTCGATAACGACGGCGCGCTGCTCACAGCAAGTACAAGCGGCGCGATCTTCCGGCTTGACGGCGAGGACAGTTTTAAAACGCCGTTTGCCAAGGCTGAGATCGGCGAAGTTGGCGGCCTCGCCGTGATTGCCGCTACTGCGCCTGAAGGGGATACGCCCGAGGGCGATGAGCCCGCCGCATACGGACAATTAGCGCTGTTGGACAAATCCACCGGCGCGGTGCATCTGTTTGACCGTACCGATGGCCATGCGCTCGGCGCGGTGATCATTGCCGCCATCGATGAGATTGAGGGCGTCGCGGCGGCCGGCGCCATGGGCGCAACCGGCGCCAATCTCGGCGGGCTTTATCGCAACGGGCTGATCGCCCTCAGCACGGACGGCGAGACGCCCGCAGTGCGCATCATCCCGCTTAACGGCGTCGCCAATGCGTTAGCGTTTCCGACTGGCGCGTCCGTCAACCCGCGCGGCGCAGTCGCGCCGGTGGAAGACGACGGTTTGCTGATCAAGATTGAACTTGGTGCGGAGTAAGCGCCGTCCCATGCGCTGCATAAAGCGCCGTCGCCAGAACACCGAGCGCCCCTGCCTGATGCGCGAGCCCGAGCGCTATCGGCGTCGCCGCCAGCAGCGTCCATACGCCTAAAACAATCTGCAGCCCCACCGCCGCCAGCACCAGCCGCGCGCGCGGTTCCACCTCCGTCTTGCGGGCGGCCAAATAAAACCACGCCGCCCCAGCCGCGACGAGATAAGCGCCGATGCGGTGATTGAACTGAACCGCCGCCATCGTTTCAAACAGATCATTCACTCCCGGCGTGCTGGCGAAATAGCCGTCGGGGAAAAACTTGCCGTCCATCAACGGCCAGGTGTTGAAAGTGCGCCCGGCCCGGAGCCCGGCGACAAAGGCGCCGAGCATCATCTGCGCGAAAACGCCGGCGGCAAGCAACGCGGCGACGGGAAACAGCGCATGCGTTCCCCTCGCCTTCTCCGCCGGCCATAGATCGAGCGCCAGCCATAACATCAGCGCAAAGACAATCACTGCCAGCGCCAGATGCGCCGCCAGACGATATTGGCTGACATCAACCCGGTCGGCCAAGCCCGACGAGACCATCCACCAGCCAAGCGCGCCCTGCAAACCGCCCAGCACGAGCAAGCCGAACAGTTTCAACGCCAGACGCCGCGTCGTCTGTTTGGCGGCAATGAAGAAAACAAACGGCGCGAAAAACGCTAAACCGATCAACCGGCCAAGAAAACGATGGCCCCACTCCCACCAGTAAATTGCCTTGAACTGATCAAGGCTCATTCCGTAATTGACCTCTTCATATTCTGGAATGGTTTTGTATTTTTCAAACTCATCGAGCCACGCCGCTTCGTTCAGCGGCGGGACCGCGCCGGTCACCGGGCGCCATTCGGTGATCGACAGACCAGAATCGGTCAGCCTTGTCGCCCCGCCGACAACCACCATCGCCGCCACCAGCGCGCACATCACCAACAGCCACAAGGCGATGCGCCGCGCCGCGGCGGGCGAGGTTGCCAGTTCAACAGAGGCGGTATTTTGCGGCGGGGGCGATAAACTGCTAGAGGCCATCGGGCCTGTCTAGGGCATCGAACCCCGCTTGGGTCCGCGACCCCGCGTCGCGGTCAACAGGAAAAGCCCCGCCCATGCCGATGCGCGTCAAAAAACTGCTTGGCTTTGCCCTCTTCCTGCCGGCGCTGGTTTTGTACTTCTTCGCCGCCGCCGCACTGGGCGAGCGTGTGCCCAATTTTCAGCTGCTTAAAGTCAGCTATTTCCTCATTGCGGGCATCGCCTGGGCGTTTCCGGCAAAATATCTGATGGTCTGGATGAACCGAGGGCCGCGCAGCACAAAACCCGCCCCGGAGCAGGATTAATCTGGCGCCGCCATTGCAACTTCCCCCTTACAAGAGGCCGCGATTGGGCGGAGAATCGTGAGGTTAACCATGTTGGACAGGGCAAGCGGCGGATACCGGCACAAGAACGAGACGCCTGTCAGGCTGCAACTGATTGGCGGCGAGCCGGAAAACGCTCATGTTTTCAATGTGAACGGCGAGCGCATTACCGATCTTCTGAACGATCCGCGCAGCTTCATTCCTATACGCACGCAAAGCGCCGGCCTTAAGATTGTCGCCAAGACCCAGATTGTTTCAATTCTGGAATATGGCGACGACGTTAACCCTAAA
>JAJFGE010000028.1 GCA_021776295.1 Hyphococcus sp. | reverse complement strand
GGCGGTACCGCCGGTGACCGAGATATCGTCTCTGGTGATCGAGATTTCTGAAGCCGTGACGGAGCCGTCTGCGGCGCGGTCAAGCGAGGCCAGGATACTGACGGCGCCAGTACCGGAAAGAAGGTTCAATCCGTTAAACTGCGCAGCGCCAACAATAGAGTCGATTTGTTCGGTGAGCTGCGTAACATCCGTCTGGATTTTGGCTCTGTCGACATTGTCTTCCTGAGCGGCAACGACCAGGTTTTTCATTTCCTGGAGAAGGCTTGTAACCTGTTCGGATGCGCCGCGCGCAACCGCAACGGTCGAGGCGCCAAGGTTCAGCGAGTCGGATATGGCTGAAAAGCTGTCAACGTCGGACTGCATAACCGTTGCAACCGCCCAGATCGAGGCGTTGTCGCGAGCGTTTGAAACGCTTTTACCGGTTGAGATTTGTTGTTGAACCTCGTTGAGGTTCTTGTTTATTGAGCGCAACGTGGTTAGCGCAATCAGTGAACTTTCGTTCGTAAGCAAACTAGACATTTTTTACGTTCCTTTACATTATCGTTTGTGCTTAATGCACATGTGCAAATCCCAGCTTAGGCTTTGCCGAATTTTATGGGCAGCATCATTCTAACGGTAGTGGAACGCATTCTGCCTATCCCACGACAACCACTTCGGGTTGTCATTTATAGTAATACAACTCACGGGATAAATTTTGGTTAACCGCGATTATGCAATTTTCCGACGCGTGACAGCAGCGTCTTGGGTACGCAGTTTGTCACCATCCTGCGTATACGTTCCAACCATGCTCTCAGCATTTTTGATCGCTGCTATGCGCGCCTGGGCAGCAGTTACACCGTATTTTGCCGATTGCAGTAAGGTTTCGTTTTCAATTGCCAATTTTTTTACGAGATTTATGTCGGCTGTAAATTGTCCAAGAGCGGCATTGTTATTCAGGCTTGAAATATGGGCGTCTAATAGCTTCAGATGGTAGATCTTTGTGTTGGATATTTTCGTCAATTGAGAATAGCTGCCGGAAAGAAGCTGTTCTTTTTCATACTCCAAAATTTTGGAGAGCTGCAAAATTGTTTCGTCAAGCGGCAATGTCTGTTTCATTTAACCCCTCCTTCTTCAGGAGTTGTTCGTATATTTTTTCGGCGAGACCGAAGCCGCCTTTATCTACGATCTTGCTTGCATATTGCTCGAGCAACAGCGACGAATAGGCTTCTCCCCCAAAACCACCTTGACTGCTGATGGCTTTTTCCAGTCCGCTATATTTTAACATCTGAGCTACAAAAACGGATTCAAACTCGCGCGCCTGCTTGAGAATTTGCGCTTTTCTCTCCGCTGTTGGCTGCGATACTGGCGTTGCTATCTGCGCTACAGCTAGTTCTGTGTTTACCATCTCGTGGCCCGTGAGTTGATTAGTTAACAAATTTACACGCAAGTAGTTAGTAACCAATTTGTGCCATGTTCTGACTAACAAATATTTACGAGAAGATGGGTTCATGGACGCAGTGTTGAATTTCGGCGCCCAGCCGGGTGGGTTTATACAAAAAGATGTCAAGCCCGAGACCGGTGCGATTGCGCCAGGTCGTCAGATCATGGGGTATGAAGGCTCTTCGAAGCGAGACGGCGAGGCTATGGATTTTCTTGCTGCAATATCAGATCAAACTGCAGGAACCATGGATGAAGCGGTAGATAATATACCTGTTCCTGATAAGTTGGATTCGCTTCCTCCCAAACTGCAATTTCGAAACTCCGCAACGCTGACTATTGATGACCCTGATAGTGAGTCAAGCGAGCCGCTGTCCAAAGCCTCAGCGCCACTCATAAGCGGCGAGATAAAAAGCACACAATACGAATTGCAGGACCGAGCCATCGTACCAACCATCACTGATACTAATGGAGGCGAAAAGGATGGGCTGGAATTCGGCCTATCTACGCCGTTTATAACCGGAAACGCCAAAAGTGAACATCGTGAGCCGCTACTCCAGGCCCTTGCGCCAGTCGTGGTTACTGACACAGATATAGACGTGACAGAGCAGCAATCTGACGCCTTTGCACCGTTGACGACCGGCGATGCAAAAACTGAGCTGCGTGAGCCTAAACCTCGCGCCTTTGCGGTAAGTGCAGCCAGCGATACTGATAGCGAGTTACGTGAGCAGCAACCCGGCGGCTCTGCGCTGCTGGCGACTGGCGATGCCAAAACTGAGCTGCCTGAACCACCACCTCGCGATCTTGCGCCGTTGGCGATTGACGATGCAGAAACTACACCCTATGCGTTGAAACCCCGTGCTGCGGTGCCGGTCGTGCTCAGCGATATTCAACATAGAGCGTTGGTTCTTGGCGACGAAAGCCAGGTTGGGCGCCCTCAAAGTGTCAAATTGACAATCGCTAACAGATCCGCAACAGACGATCTGACACAACCCCGCCAATCATTTCTATCAGAAGCCAAAACAGACGTAGTACAAGGGGGTGAGGCGTCGTCGCCGTTAAAAACCCAGACGGCAACGCTTGGCGGACTATCGCAACTGGCGTTGCCGGATGCTAATAAGGCTGTAATTGAAGATAGCCGAGTACCAGAAAAACAGACACAACAATCCGCTACGCTAAACGATCCATCACGCATCGTGCAGTCAAGACAGACGTCCCCGTATTTGCCTGCGCCGGTAGATCGTGCTGCTTCTTCCGTGTTGATTACGAATAATGGCGAGGGGGTTAGCGGCGATTTGGATCTTGATTTGGCGGTGGATTTCACTTCTGGAAGGCGCTACGTAGGTCAAGCGGTTTCAGCCCCTCAAACCTTAACAAGTCCGGCCGCGACGCACGCGCCGGTTGTCGGTGCGACCGCGCAAATCATTGCAGCAATAAAAGCAAACAGGCGTTCCGATACAATTGAAATTCGACTGGACCCGCCAGAGCTTGGACGCGTCAAAATCGATTTCACAATGGAAACCATGGATTCGGTAAAAGCAATATTGTCCGCTGAACGAGGGGAGACCCTTGATCATATGCGCAGAAATATTGGCGAGCTCGCCGCGCAGTTAAAAGACGCCGGCTTTAAATCGATGGAGTTTGAATTCTCTAAAAATAGCGGGCATGAATTTTCAAAAACAACTGCCATGCCGGAAACACCAAACAACGACGGCGGTGATACGCCGTCTCTCGGGCAAGAGGATATTGTATATTTATCAATGCGCTCTGACGCCCAGCTCGATTTGTTAGCATGAACGTCTGATTAGATCAGAAGGAGTGAACCAAGATGGAAATCAACGATACTTCGCTAAGCGGTAACAGCGGACTTCCGCCTGTAACGCAGCAGTCTGAAAGCTCGATAGCATCAGCGGCATCCGATTTTGATACTTTTTTGAAGCTCCTTACTGCCCAATTGCGTAACCAGGACCCTACAAGTCCGATAGATTCAACTCAGTTCGTAGAGCAGCTGGCAAGTTTTTCCGCAGTTGAGCAACAAATCGAAACCAACAAGAGACTAGAAACCTTGGCTGAAAATCTGGCGGTTTCCGGGCTTGAGGGGGCGACCCAGTGGGTCGGAAAAGAGATTGAGGCCGTTAGTAATGCGGCGCGGTTTCAGGGCGAGGTGCTGAATTTTGTCATTCCTGAAAGCAATGCTGGAGACTCTACTGAGATAACGATCTCTGATGCGAGCGGCAAAGTTATTTACAGTGAGAAAACCGATAACCAGAGGCGACAATTTTCTTGGAACGGTGAAAACGATGATGGCGGCACGGTTTCGAATGGCGATTATATTATCTCAGTAAATCGTATGACTGACGGTGAGGTTGTTGATGTTTCTTCGGCGCTGTCTTTATCGAGAGTACTGGAAGCGCGCCTTGATGGGTCAGTCGTGAAGCTGGTTTTAAGCAATGGCGGCCTTATTAATCCTGGTGAAATCACTGCAGTGCTTGATAGTGTGACGCAAGATGTAGCAGAAGAAACCTCATAGATCTTGACGGGCCATATTGAGGATTAGCACGCCAGTAACATCCTCGCCTAATATTGATTGCGCTGAAGTGAAGAGGCCGTCTCGGATTTCTTCCATATTGTCCGGCTGTAATAACTGAGCGTTAAAAGCGCCCTCATTTGACAGCTGCAAAAGCGTTCTTAAGATCGCATCACGAAGTTTTGGTTCCTGCAGATAGACATTTTCATTTGCGGATGCGCTTAGCTCCAGATTAATATCCAATGCTACGAGCGAGCCGACGCCGTTTTGTCTAATCACGGGCACAATAAACTGTCGGCTGAATTTCATATAGCTTGAGCCATCGCTCGCACTGGCGCCGCCGCCATCATGGCCGCTCTTTGGCTTTCCGTGTCCTGAGTCGGATTTTTTCTTCTTTTTCTTCTTCTTCTTTTTCTTTTTTTCACTCTTGAGTTTTTCATCATTCTTATCGACGCCGTGCGGTTCATCGCTTGCCGCTTCTGTTTCGTGTGAGCTGTCCTCTACGGCTGAGGTGTCGGCGCCGGGAGATCTGAGCGAAAGACCAAGCGCAACACCGCCTGCAACGGCGACGACCTGTAATACGATTGCGATAATTTTTATCATGGTTCCTAGTACGGTAATACGGCGTCTAAAATCTTCTGGCCGTAGCGTGGTTGTTGTATGTCGCTAATAACGCCGCGGCCGCCATAAATAATGCGCGCATCGGCTATCTTTTCGTAGGTTATCGTGTTGCGTCTGGAGATATCTTCGGGGCGGATAATTCCTGTAACCTGCAAGTCACGCAACTCATGGTTCACACGCACTTCCTGACTTCCGGCAATGAGCATGTGCCCATTGGGGAGCACTTGAGCCACCGTCGCTGCAACCTGGAGCGTAAGTTTTTCTTCGCGCTTTATGTTGCCATTGCCGCTATTTGAAGACGATGATTTTGCGTCAATTGCCGGATCCAGCGTTGCGTTATTTGGCAGGATTTCGCTTGCGAGACCTGCCAGCCCAAAAAAATTTGGAACGGACAGGCCTTCGGATGCGTCGCGTGTGCGCGTTGTTTGGTTTTTTAATTCCGCCTCCTCGTCAATTTCGATAACGACGGTGAGAATATCGCCGAGCGTGCGTGCACGGCGATCGCCGAACAATGACGCCGGACCGTTATGCCAAAGCGACCCTGCGGATGCGGGCTTGGTTTGCTTTGGAGCTGCACGATGGGCAAGCGCCATGCGGTCGGCGGAGACAGGCGGTAGTGGGTTGCGCGATGCGCCCGGGGGAGACATATTGGGGGCGGATGCGAGATAATCCAACCGGCCAACGCTGCATCCTTCCAGCACAAGCATTGCACCGGAAAGAACCAATATGGTGCGGATATTTTTCATAGCTGCGCCTTTACGCTGTCTGTCCCAGTGACGATTACGGTGACGATGCGCTTGGAGGTCAGGTTCATAACCCGTACGCGATCACCGAGACCGCCTTTGTCAAGTGCTCTACCCTCCGCGGAAATCGTCATTGGACCTTTGATATATTCCATCTGGACGATAGCGTTGCGTTTTATGAGTGTCGGCGTGCGCAGGGTGACCGTATCAATAGCTTGCCCTTTATAGAGTGTACGTGTTGTTTCCATGCCAATAATATCAACGGCGCGACGCAACGCGGCATGATTGTCTGGCGTTACGATATCGGATGCGGAAAGAATGGACCCCGCACGGATAATTTTGGAAGCGACAAGCTCCTCAGCGGTAGCCGTAGTGTTGGCAAGGATCGATGCTGCTATGAGACCGGCAAATTTATTCATGATATCACCTGATTTGTGTTGTGGCGCCCATCATTTGGTCGGCCGCTGAAAGTACTTTTGAATTCAGCTCATAACCGCGCTGTGCTTCGATAAGCGCGGCAATTTGCTGGACAACATCGACGTTGGATTCTTCAAGATGGCGTTGCCGTAGCGTACCGCGACCGTCCAACCCCGGCAGACCAGGCAGAGGGGTGCCCGACGCTGCCGTTTCCTGAAACAGGTTACCCCCGAGCGGCTCCAGCCCTTTTTCATTAGAAAACACGGCAAGATTGATTGTGCCGACAATCTGGCCGGCTGTCTGACCGGCAAATTGCACCGAGACTTCCCCTTCAGGATTAATAGTGATCTGGCGCGCATCTGGTGGAAGCGTAATGTTTCCGGCGATTGGAAAACCATCAGCGTTAACGATCACGCCTTCCGCCGACCGCTTTAATGCGCCATCTCTCGTGTATGCTAAACTGCCGGACGGCAAGGTCACCTCGATAAATCCTTTGCCTTCTATGGCGATGTCGAGGTCGCCGCCAGTGTTTTTTAGAGCCCCTTGAGAAGTATCAACCGAGATTGATGTTGTTTTGACGCCAAGACCAAGCTGAACACCTTCAGGGACGATGGCGCCGGTAGCGGACGAGGATGCGCCGGCGGCGCGTACAATTTGATAGAGCAAGTCTGAAAATTCCGCGCGCCGCGTGGAATAAGCGGTGGTGTTCATGTTGGCTAGGTTGTTGGAAATCACTTCAACACGAGTTTGTTGAGCGTCCATTCCCGTCGCAGCGATACTTAATGCGCGCATGAGATTAGCCCTTTCTTTGTTTTAGGTTTTGTTTCATCGTGACTGTCCAAGCGCCCGGACGGTGCGCGTGATGCGCTCACCATCATTGTCAGAAAACTTTTTACTTGCCTCATATGTGCGTTGCACTTCGATCAAGCGTGCGAGCTCTTCGACGGCGCTAACGTTTGAACCTTCAATAGAAAACTGGTGTACGCGCGTATTGAGGGCTGGCTCGTAACCGTTTTCAGCTCGGAACTGGTTTTGTCCCACCCGGACTAGAAATGCTGGGTCGGCTGTGACAACGCCCAACTTGCCGACATTTTGCGCACCGACATTTATGACGCCATTGGCCGTAATAGAAATCTTGCCGCCGCCCGGCGGAATGACCAGCGCCCCCCCGCTCTCATCCAGCACCCGCGCGCCGCTTGAGGTCACTAGCTCACCTTGCGCATTTAGAGAAAATGCGCCGTCCCGCGTGAGGCGTTCGCCTTGAGGTGCTTCGACAAGGAAAAATCCATCGCCTTCTATTGCTATATCAAGAGGGTTGTTTGTTCTCGTGACGTCGCCAGAGCTAAGGTCAACATATCGCCGGGTCATGGTCGCGATGGAAAGGCTCGGGTCGCCGTTTTGTAACGCCTTGACGTGCTCGGCGAACATGTTGGCCTCACGGCGATAACCATTGGTGTTAATGTTTGCGATATTGTTGGCTACAGTGTTTAGCTCACGCATGAGCCCCGATTGTCGCGACAGACCGATGTATCCTGCGTTATCCATTTTCCAATAACTCCTGATACGCTAGAATTTCTTGAGTGACGCCGCCAACAATTTGTCGGCTTTTTTCCAGCGCGGTGTCAGCGTCTCTGGGTGAGAACAGGCTCTGAAGACCGTCTCTGATCACGGACGAATTTTTTGACAGAACAGCGTCAGCCGCAGCTGGTATTGTGGCATCACCGCTCATGTAGGCCGCCAGCGCAAATTGGATGGCTGCATTGCTGTCGATAGACTTAGGGTCCATGCTTTTGAATCCCACGGCCGCATTTTGCCACGCTTTTGCCAGCCAAGCAGCGCGTGCAGTCATAGAAGCTCTAACGCTATCGTCATTTAAAGCCGCCGCAGAGGCGAGGGCGGTGTGATATTCATTTCTTTCAATATTAGCTTTGACCAAAATTTCTCCAAAAGCTAAATCATTAGTATACGGAGCAGAAATAACTATTGCTTCATTTGTCTCGCCGGCAGCCAAAGCAGCAGAAGCTGTTGCAAGAATATAGCTCTTGCTTGGGTGCTTGGGACCATTCTCCAGGATTTCCAACGCAAGATTAGGCAATCCAAAGTCAAAAGCCGCGTCAGCAATCTGGCTGCGTAATTCGACTTCCGAGACGCCAATCCGCAACCATTCGCGGTGGTCTAGAAATGCATCCAACGCGGAAATTTTTGATAGCCGATCCTGTTCGAGGATTGCTTTCTTTAAAATAGGGATCGCTGTCGTTCGCGCTTGTTCGACCAAGGTAGGAGATTTTGACGCCTCATTTCCGAGTAGCATTAATGCTGCTTCGGTATTACCGATTTGCGCCCAGGCTAGCGCCTCAGAAAATGCAGCCTTTGAAGACCCGGCGAGCTTGGCTAAAGCGCCGATATCTTCTTTAAATCCTTCATGGGGCTCGCGGCGCTTTTGTGCATAAGAATCTGCAAGCGCAAGTAAAGCGTCGCCAGACGCATTCGAGTTTTCGGCGGCGATTTCAAGCAGCGCCGTCCGCGCAGCTTCCGCATCGCCATTGACCTCGGTAAGGCGCGCTTGAACATATTCAAGTTCGGGTCCGAGCGTTTCTTGTCCCGCGCTTGCTATATCAAATAGCTCTTGGCTCTCTTGCCAGGCTTCCGCTGTGACCATTTTCATCGCCAGGCGCGTCGCGATGAGAGTTTTTAGCCGCGCTGGAAGGTGCTCAATGGCGCCGCTGGATCGTCTATAGGCATCAATCGCCTTAGTAGGCGCAGTAGCGGCGGCCTGCCACAATGCATGATCGCCTTGGCAATTTTGCGCATACATCAGCTGGCTGTCATTCCCAATCGGACGTTCAGCGATCACTCTGGCAATGTCTGCGCGGTAGGACTTGTCCTCGCCATAATCTTTTAGGAGAGACAAGGCTTCCTCGCCGAAACCAACAGAAATAAACCCTGCGGCAAGTTGATGTAGAAGTTTAACCTCATCATCGCCGGATGCCTCTGCGAGTTGCATCTGATAGTTTGCGATCTCTACCAGAGGTTCGGCGTTGAATGCTTCGCCGTCTATACGAAGTGCGGCATCCGGAAGGCATCGAAATTTTGGTGTTTGCAGCGCGGCCGTGGCGACTTCTTTTTTAGGCTGGTTGGGCGCTGTCTGTACTGTTTCCTGTGTGGATACGGGCGTATTTGAGAGCGTATCTTGGTTGATTAGCTGGGTAGGCGCACTGATGTCCTGTGGTGTCGCGCCATCATCGGTAATCGTAATCAACCCTTCGTCGGCGGCCTTTTTCAGCAACGCGACCATGCGGCTATGGGCTTGTTCCACCGAGATTCGGTCATCCAGAGTCAGTAAATTTTCTTTTGCGGCAGCCCCTTGAGCGTTACTTTTTGTATTTTCGCTTACGCGAGGTTGCCTGTCTATTTTTCCGGAATCGACGATGTCGACAACAAATTTTTGATTGGCCAGTCGAGATGAGCGCACTTGACAATCACAGTTAATGACTAGTTCAACCATGCTGCCGCCAGCAGTTCGAAGTTGCTTTGCGGTCAAGATTCTGAATGCTTTTCGCTGGTCGTTCACTTCTCGAAGGTCGAGTAGTGCAGACGCATCGATGTGTTTTATGCGTACTAGCCTACCGGATTGCTCGACCTCGATTTTGTTGGCGTTGCTGGCGATTACAATGCGGGAGTAGTCTTTGTGCTCACCGGCGGACACACGTATAATTTGGTCTGCTCCGTATGCGGGAGCACCCAATATCACTACACTCAATATTATAGTCCAGATACGCATCATGCGGCCTTTTGAACTTGACGCAATGCGTCTTCAACGTCGGTAAAACTAGGCCTAAGGCTCCTCGGCGCATTTCGGCGTGCGACTTCAATGCAGAGCTGCGGCGTATGCTTGTGGAGATTTGCAACAAGCGCTTCACGGATTAAATTATAAAATTGCTGCTCTTCTTCACGGATGGCTTTCACCTTGTCGCTAAATGGACCCACCAGGCCATAGGCGAGAAAAACACCCAGGAAAGTCCCGACCAGAGCGCCGCCGATCAGCTGCCCCAACACTTCTGGCGGCTTATCGATTGACGCCATGGTCTTGATGACGCCCAGAACTGCGGCGACAATACCCAACGCTGGCAGGCCATCCGCCATCTTCTGCAGCGCATGTGCGCCATGGAGGCTATCATGATGAAGTGACTCAAGTTGTTTTTCGAGTAACTCCTCCACTTGGTGTGGGTTGTCAAAATTCATGATCATGGAGCGGATGGTGTCGCAAATCATTTCTATTGCGGTGCTATCCTTGGCGATCTTCGGGTATTGCTTGAAAACGGTAGAATCTTCCGGGTTTTCAATATGACTTTCGATTTCTACCGGACTTTCCCGAGCGATGCGCACCAGAGAGAACATTAGGCAAAGTAAATCCTGGTAATCCTGTTTCTTCCAGCTAGGGCCTGTGAACACTTTAACCAGGTCGCCCCCAGTATGTTTGATGGTTGAGAAACTATTTCCGACCAGGAAGGCGCCAATAGCGGCGCCGCCGATGATCATCATCTCATAGGGAAGGGAGTGCAGAATAATGCTCATTTTCCCGCCGGCGAGAAGATAACCGCCGAATACCATGGCCACGGTAATAATGATGCCGAGAATCGAACCCATTAAATAACACCCTTCTGGCGTTTAAGCGTATGACACGCGCCATTGGTGTATAAAGATTTATGATTAATGAGGCGTAAAACGCCCCGGCTATTATCGGCTATGAACCGCTGCGTTACGGCTTGCGATAATCATGCTCGTCTCATATGCTTTGTCCGTACTCATATTAGTTAAAATGAGCGCAGCACTTTCGCTATTCATTTCTGTAAGAAAACCGGCGGCGAAAGTAGGGTCCATTTTGTTAAAAATTTCTCCGGCCTTCTTAGGCTTCATTTGCTCATACATTTTTGAAAGCAACGCAATATCCTGTTCTGCCGCCTCATCTGCAAAAGCGACCAGGCTTGAGAGGGCGTCTTTGTTCTTCTGTAATTCTGTGATGCGCTCTTCAACGCGCTTTTCGATAATTTCTAGTATGCGAATTCTATCTTCCACGCGGACTGTTCTGGCGTCGAGGGCTTCTGAGCGCTCCTTTATTGCCGCCAATAGCGCATCTGTTTGCCCTGCATTGCGTGATGCTGGGATTTTTTTTGCGTGGGTTTCCATCTTTTCGGCTGTGTGCTCAGTTTTATCCACTTCGGCTTTATGAGCAGGCGCTGCGGCTTCTGGCTCGGCGTTGTGTTCAGTTTTTGTATCTTGTGTGGGTTTTGAAGTTTCTGTTTCTGGTCGACTCAAGGCAGCGTCAGCAACGCCTATGATGCGTCCGGCAAACGATGCGGCAAAAATTGCGCCAATAATCAACAGCGGGTGCGACTTCACGCGACTTCTCCCTGGGCAGCTTGCGGTTCTTCATCAGCTATGAAAGTGAGTTCTACGACGCCGTCATCACTAACCTCAGCGCTATTTTCGTCTGGAATGGGTACGTCCGCAGCATCAGTGGGCGTCTCCGTTTCTTCCGCAGCCGGCGTTGCTGACGTCTGTTCTAAAGACCCGAGGAGAGCATGCGCCGCCGTGCGCGCGTTTTCGATGTGTGGGGAAAGTGTTTCGATCAGGTGCTTTGTTGCGGTTTCGGTTTCTTCAACGGCGCGTTCGCTAACCTCTTGAATCTGGCTGGCGAGCATTTGTAACTCGGGAATTTTTTTGTTGGCGTCTTCTAATAATGCCTCCAGTTTGACTGAGTCGGTCGCAGCCTGGTCTTTGGTATTGGCCATGGCAGCTTGCATATCGTCGGCTGATTGCGAAAGCGCTGCGATGCCGGTGTTAATGCCGTCTTTTGTACTGGTTAGCGCTTTGATACGCGTGTTGAGCACCCAACAGTAAAAGCATGCCGCGCCCGAAGCGGCGAGTAATAGAAAATCTAGGATAAGGGCCATTGGGATATTCCTAACTGAGGATAAAGTCTGTGATTAGGACATTTGCAACCGCGCCGGTGGGCGCGACGACTTGCAGTCGCCTAAGGATTTGGGCGCGGAGCCGTGTCGTTGCGGATGGCTCCACCAGATCGGCCTCTTCTACAGCGCGGAGATAGGTATTGAGAACATCGCGGAATTTTGGCTTCAGATGCTCAACTGTGCTCAGATCGCCTTCTGATGTTTCCAGGCTAATCGAAATCTTAAGATATCTTGACGCTGCGTTAGGGCCCAGGGTGATTATCAGAGGCTCGAGATTAACGAATGCGATCTCTTGGTAATGTTTTGTTTGCTTTTCGTGGAGGTTTTCCACGACTACCGGGGCCTCACATTGGTCGCCAGTCGCTTTGTCATCAGTCACGGGAACTATAAATGCAACACCGGCAGCAACGGCGCCCAAACCCAGCGCAGCCGCCAAGCTGAACGCAAGCGTCTTTAGCATAGGCGGCTTTGCTGACGTCTCTTCCTCAGACGCATCCAAGTCTATGTCGTCTAGGTCAATCATTTTTCCCAATCAGACCAAAAATCTGTTCGCAACATCTTTTGCGCCCGCTCTTTGTAACCTCCTCTTAATGATCAAATGGTAAACAAGAATACGCGTATTAAGCGTATCATGTTGTTATCCGCGTTAAGGGTTGGTGAGAGAATGCAAGGGTTCATTTCGATCTGGAACGGGTTGACGGCTGGAAAACGGCTGCTGCTTCTCATTGTAGTCCCAGCGACGATATTTGCTTTTTCTATGCTCGCCCGTACGGCGTCCACGCCTAGTATGACTTTGTTATATAGCGGCCTAGACTCCAGCGCGGCTGGCGAGGTGGTTGCGGCGCTTGAACGGTTGGATGTGCGCACTGATGTCCGGGGCGATTCGATATATGTGCCGGTCGATAAGCGGGATTCGGTTCGCATGAGCCTTGCCCGCGAAGGATTGCCGCAACAAGGCCAGGCTGGATATGAGTTACTTGAGAGTTTGAATGGCTTTTCGACGACGTCGGATTTGTTCGATGTCACCTACTGGCGCGCGGTTGAAGGTGAACTGGCGCGGACAATTGTAGCGACGCCAGGGATTAAAGCCGCACGCGTACACATAGCGCAAGGGCGCGGCGGCGCCTTTTCGCGCAACGCGCCGGAGTCAAAGGCTGTCGTCACCGTTACCATGGGACGCGGCAATTTAAGCGTCGGGCAAGCTCAGGCTATTCGTTTTCTTGTTTCTTCTTCCGTGCCCGCTCTAACGGCGGAGCGTGTGGCTGTTTTGGATTCTGATAGGGGCGTTGTATTGAGCCCCGGAAATCTCGAACACGCTGCGGGCGGCCAGTCAGGCAGTGCAGACCGTGAACGAAAACTGGAAGCAGGCGTTCTAAATCTTCTTGAAGCGCGCGTCGGCGCCGGCAATGCGCGCGTGCAAATCGCTGTAGAGATCGATCATGAGCGTGAGGCCATTACCGAGCGGGTAATCGATCCTGCCGGGCGCGTTATGTCCAGCAAGGAAACGACGGAAGTAACCGAAACCACATCTGGCGCAAATAGCAGTGCGGTAACGGTTGCGAGCAATTTACCGGAAGGTGATGCAAGCGGCGGCGGGTCGCAGTCAAACTCGGAGAGAACGCAAACCGATGAAACCGTAACTTACGATTTGTCGGAAATTCGTCGTGAGCGTGAAAAGTTGCCCGGGTCAATAAAACGCATGAGCGTTGCGGTGCTGGTCAATGAAATCGCCGCCGATGATCAAGACGCCGCCGCCGCCGCGCCAACACCGCGGACCGAAGAAGAGCTGACGGCGTTGAAAGACCTGATCGCCATGGCGGTCGGCATAGACGAGTCGCGCGGCGATACGCTGACAGTTCACAGTATGCCTTTCAAGCAAATCACAAATGACGGTGTTGTCGTTGAGCAGGACGCGGTTGCCGATTTTATAGACCGTAATTTGATGACGGTTATTCAAATCGGGATTTTGTCCGTCGTGACACTGATCCTTGGCCTGTTTGTAGTCAAACCGCTATTAACAGCAAATGCCGCTGCGTCGGCGGCGGCTCCTGCATTATCGGCGGCGCCTGCGCAAATGGATGCGCTTGCCGCCGCACCGGCGCCGATGGCGACGACCGCGCCGGAATCTGACGCCATTGAAGCGCTAAAGATTCTAGCGAATGACAAAACCGATGAAACGGCAGGGTTAATTCAGTCATGGCTAGATGAGACGGAGGATGCGGCATGACGGCCTTGAATGTTGTTCTCGAACGTTTTGATGACGCAGAAAAAATGCTCTCCGGCATTCCCAACGGCGGCGAAAACGATGCGCGCGCGCAACAAGAACATGTAGCCGCCTATGCCGAAGGTTATGCTGCAGGCGAGGCGGCCACGCAGGAAAAAATTCAACCACAAGTAGACTTTTTAAAATCAGTAGCCGAGGTTTTGGAAAGTAAAGTCGCCAATTTTCAAAGCCAGGCCGACGCCAGTCTTTGTGATGGAGTTGCAGCGATACTTAGTAAAGCCTTTCCCGCTCTTTCTGAAAAGGGTTTTGCGGTGGAGGCGGCGAACGTGCTTGTGCAAACCCGGGTCGGGAGCGCGGATTTATCGGTCACCGTAAAGACGGCGTCCGACCATATCGAGTTGTTGCGCGACGCCGTCGCCGACCTTGGCGAGAGCGCGCGCATCATTGTGGAAGAGGATGCGGGATTATCAGGCGCCACAGTCATTGCCGACTGGGACTATGGGGGCATGGACTTCGATACCAATAAAGTGATTGAACAATGCTTGGCGGCGCTGGAAAAAGCGGCGCAACAGTTGAGGGATGGAAATGACAATGAGTGATGAACCAAACGTAGAAGATGCAGAAAGTTCGGATGGCGGCAACGATGTTGTTCTCGACATGGCGGAGGATGACGCCGGCGAGGCGCCAGTATTAGAACGCCGTGACGAATCTGACACCAACGGCCTGAAGCGCGCTATTTTCGACGTTCCGATTGAAGTTGTCGTGTCCGTCGGCAGAGCGCGTCCGCTGATTGGCGACCTTTTAGCGATGGGCCGCAATCACCTTCTTCCAATTGATGCATCAATTGAAGATCCGGTGGAATTACTGGTTAAAGACCGTGTGATTGCGAGGGGCGAGCTGACTCAGGTTCCCGATACCGAAGGACAACTTGGCGTACGGCTCACAGAAGTTGTGAATATTTCCGAATTGGCTGAATAACGAGCTCATCGATGAAATTCCTACTAGCGCTCATCGTTGGTCTAATATGTATTGGCGCGGCAGATCCGGCTGCGGCGCAAATCGCGCCTGCCGATGTTGCTCCGGAGGGCGCCTTAAGCGCGCGCGTCATCCAGCTATTCCTGCTGGTCACGGTATTAAGCCTGGCGCCGGGGATTGCCATGATGGTGACGTGTTTGCCGTTCATGGTGATCGTTTTTTCGATCTTGCGGCAAGCGATCGGTCTTCAACAGTCGCCGCCCAATATGCTGATTATGAGTTTGGCGTTATTTCTAACATATTTTGTAATGGAGCCGGTTTTCACCGAAGCTTGGAGCGCCGGCGTTCAACCTTTAATGGATGGCGATATCACGCAAAATCAGGCATATGGGCGCGTATTGGCGCCGTTCAGAGAATTTATGGAAGGCCGTGTGTCGCCCGTCGCCATAGAAAGCCTGAGCGATGCGGTTGCACGCCCAAATGTGGATGGGGAAACGCCAATATCGATTTTGGTGCCGGCATTCATGCTGTCGGAAATACAACATGCATTTCAAATTGGATTTGTAATTTTCCTGCCTTTCCTGATTATTGACTTGATTGTTGCGTCGGTACTGATGGCGATGGGCATGATGATGGTTCCGCCAGCGATTGTGTCGCTTCCATTTAAGTTGGCGTTCTTTGTGTTAGCGAACGGCTGGGTTGAAATTTCGAGTGCAGTTGTGAAGGGATATGGTGCATGACAACGTCTGGCGCACAGAGGAATTCAAGCCTGCCTGTGCCTATGCGCACAGCGCGTCATGAGCCTAACGGCAATGTGAAATTATCTTTGACACCGCCACAAAAAGCCGCGCTCGTGATCGCTGCGCTGGGGCCGAGTGCTGCGGGCCCAATCATCGAGCGCATCAGCGACGATCACTTGCGCGCGTTCACGCGCGCCTATGCGCGTTTGCAATCGGTGCCAAAAGCCGCCTTACAAGGCGTTGTAGTTGAGTTTGTCTCACAGCTCAGCATCGTGAAGGACGAAATTAACGGCGGTATTGAAAATACCCGCGAATTACTCGGCCAGTTTTTTGACGAAGACGGCATCGCTCGGTTGATGGACGGACTTGACGAGCCGGGCGGTGAAAGTGTCTGGAAAAAACTTGAGCAAGCGAGCGACGAAGACTTCGCCGAATATCTATCGAGCCAGAAGCCGCAACTTGTAGCCGTGGTTCTATCCAAGCTCGGCGCCGAACAAGCCTCGAGAATCCTTGACCAGTTTGACACAGATATAGCCGGGAAAGTAATTTTGTGTCTTTCAAAACCAATAGACGTCAAAGAAAGCACGTTGCAAATTCTCAGCGACACAATCGAGCGTAATTTTCTGTCGCCAATGAATGCCAGCGTCGGCGAGTCTCACGATCCCGGCGACATGATCGGCGCGATGATGAACAATATCATGTCGGATAAGCGCGAAGAGCTTCTTGAGTTCATTTCAAAATCGGCGCCGGAAATCCTGCAAAGCGTGAAAAAGTCGATGCTAACCTTTTCAGACATCGCAACACGCGTTCCGCCAAACGCTATACCGATGGCAATTAAAGAAATTGAACTCGATGACCTTTTGCAAGCTGTGAAGTACGGAAAAGAAAATGCGCCGGCGGCTTCGGAATTTATTTTAGGGAACATTTCCCAACGCATGGCGGCCCAGTATCAAGAACAGATGGAAGAGCTGAAGCCGATCACGCCTAAGGAAGCCGAAGCCGCTCAATCATCGTTTATGGCCGTCATTCGAGGGTTCGCAGCAGCGGGTGAAATTGATCTCATTGAGCCATTATCGGAAGAGGAACAAGCTGAAGCCTTGGCGGTGGCAGAAGCAGATGAGACATAGCGTAATCTTTCCAAAGGTTTCCTTTTATGGCGATAGCCAGGAAGCTTGCGGCGCCAATCTGTAATTATATAACCTCGCTACATCAGCTAAGAGTTAGAGCATTTCCGGATAAGTGTGACGCGGTTATCCGATAGAAATGCGGTAAACAAAAAATCTAGAGCAAATCCATGATTCAATTTAACTCGGATTTGCTCTAGCTGTCATATCGTGGTTGGGGCTATGATTTTGTTTCTATGTAATTTTGCACTCCATCAGTCAGGCTATTTTAAAGATGGCGCATATTTCTTATACCAGCCGGAAGGATTTCTTCGGCTGAAGGTATCCATTTATTGAAACGCAAAATGTTTGCGGCCGATTACAAGGGCTACTTGTGCGGAGTTTGGGCTTATTGAGGTAGCTTAGAGCGCCGGGCGAAAAAGTGGAAACCGGTTTTCGCGATATCCGGCGCATAACAAAGAATCTAGAACGCCGGGCGATTCCTGTTAATCGCCCGATGCTCTAGCGCGAGTTGTTGAGTAGGTGATTCACAAACCATACGAACAGTGATTCTGTTTTTCCCTAGCACTTTGGGAGGATTGGATGGCTTACGGTTACGATGCGGCGCTTCGCGAGCGTGTGATTAGATCGGTCGAGGAAGGA
>JAJFGE010000027.1 GCA_021776295.1 Hyphococcus sp. | reverse complement strand
TCCCGGCGGGATCATGACACCGTTGCAGCGGCATCTCGAAACCGAAGAGATGGTCACGCTGGGATGGGTTGATGAATCCGGCGAGATCTCCGAACAGGCCAAAGCGCTTTTCAAAACGCCGGACCAGGGCTGCACGACGACGCTTTGGTGCGCGACCAGCGCCCAGCTCAATGACCGCGGTGGAGAATATTGTGAGGACTGCGATATCGCGCAGCTCATGGATGACAACGCGCCGCGCTATCTGCATGTGGCGCCGTGGGCGGTGGATGATGATGCGGCGGCGCGTTTGTGGATTGAGACAGAAAAAATGTTGACCGCTGCGTAGGAGAATTTCTCCGGCGCCGGGTTATTTTTTCTCCAGCAGTAGGCGGCCTTGTTTTTCAACTTTGCCGGTGATCGTCTCGGCTATAGTCGCCAGCAAGCTGGGAAGGACAACCTCAATGCGGACATGGTTCGGGAATATATCGATCTGACCGGTAATGTTCTGCCCAAGGCCTTTTGCATCAAATGTTAGCGTGTCTTCGCTCGACCATTCTTCTGAGAATTTAAACATCAAGCCGCCGGTCATCTGACTTTTCAGTTTTTCAAAACCATCGCGCACGCGGTTGCGTGCCTCGTCTTTGCCGAGCTCATGAGCAATCGTGATGGTAACAGGTCGCGACATATCAGGGCCTCATAAAAGAAACAGAAATAAGCCGGAATGGCAAAATTTCAAGGACTTCAGCCATTTACGGGTGTATAGTGGCAAAGGTGCGCAAACCATGTAGCGTATAGGTTGAACAACTTTGCCCGGGGAAGAAAATGCTAAGATCACTGATATTGCTTGTCTCGCTGGCGGCCGTTGGCTTGGCGCTGGCTATTGTCGCTGCCGGGCCCGGCACGCGGTTTGGTCTGTGGGACTACGGGACGGGACTGCAAATTATACGCACCGTGGCGTTGCCAGTTTTGATCGCCGCCGGTTTGAGTGTGGCGGCTTTCATTATTTCTGTGATAGCTGTGCGCGAGGTTGCATTGATGGCGTTTCTGGCAGCTGTGATGGCGGGCGTCGCCGGATATGTGCCGATAAAGATGAAGGCGCTGTTTGAGGCCAACCCGATTATCCACGATATCACCACGGACTTCGATAACCCGCCGCCGATTATTATGGGCGCGAGTTTTGAGCGCAAAAATCCGGCAGACTATGTTGGCGACGACAAAGCGCCCGGCGGTGAGGCAACCATTGCAGAGGCGCAACGCGCGGCATTTCCCAATATTGGGCCGCTATTGTTGGATGGCTCCGTGGACGCCAATTCTGAAAAAGTTCGCCGCGTCATCACAGCGATGGGCATGGTCATTCTCAGCGATGCGACAAGTGACGAGGGCCAGCTCATTGAGGCGGCCTATACCAGTGCGTGGTTCGGGTTCGTTGATGATTTCGTCGTGCGTCTGCAACCGGATGGAACGAAAACCCGTATTGATGTCCGGTCAAAGTCGCGGGTCGGATTGTCCGATCTCGGCGCCAATGCACGGCGCGTGCAGGAGTTTTTTGAAAAACTTCAGGAATGAATAAATCAGTCTGAGGCGGGTGGATTGATTAAATTGCCGGAGGTTGCAATGCCGGTGTTGTAGGCGACCACGGCGCCGGAAATTCGCGCTTTACCTTCGACAATCAACCTCAAACACCGGGGGTATAATTTGTGCTCCAGCTCTAATATGCGCGCCGACAGTGTTTCAACGGTGTCGCCCGGCAACACAGGGGTTGCGGCCTGGCCGATGATGGGGCCGGAGTCCATTTCCGGGGTTACGAAATGCACCGTGCATCCGGCGATTTTAACGCCGGAATCGAGCATGCGTTCCTGGACATGAAGGCCGCGAAACGCCGGCAACAAAGACGGATGAATGTTGAGGAGTTTACCGCGCCAGTCATCGACAAATTTATCCGATAACATCCGCATGAAGCCTGCCAGACATACATAATCAACATCTTTGATGTGCAAGGCGTCGTCGAGCGCGGCGTCAAAATCTTCTCTGGTTTGAAAGTCGCGATGATCGATGGTGGCTTGTGGAATGCCGGCTTTGGCGGCATGCTGCAGTCCCGGCGCCTTTGGCTGGCTTGAAATAACCAGCGCAATTTCCGCCGGAAAATCTTCCGCCGCAACCGCGTCAATCAACGATTTGAGATTGCTGCCGCGCCCGGAAATCAACACGCCGATTTTAGTGTTCGCCATGATTATGTCTCAACGATGCCGCCAATGACGCGTGCGTCTTCGCCATTTTCTTTAAGCGTGGAAATAACATCATCAACGGCGTCGGCAGAGGTGACAAGAACCCCGCCAATACCGCAATTAAATGTTCGCCGCATATCATCGCTGCTCAGATGACCGGCGTCGCGCAGCCATTCAAATAATGGAGGAAGGCCAAGAGCATCATCATCGAAGCGCGGTAGCAGATTATCATTCAGCACCCGCGGAACATTATCGCTCAGCCCGCCGCCGGTTATATGGGCGAACGCCTTTACCCGGTTGTCGGCCAAGACCGGTAGTACTGATTTCACATAAATCCGCGTCGGTGCGAGCAGCGCCTCGCCGAGCGTGATGGAGCTGTCAAAAGGGGCGGGGCCATCGAAAGCGGCGCTGCTATCTTCGGCGACCTTACGGATTAGAGAATATCCGTTGGAATGCGCGCCCGAGGACGCAAGTCCGATCATAATGTCGCCAGGCTCGGTGCGGCGTGGGAGCATATTGTTGCGCTCGACAGCGCCGACGCAAAAGCCCGCCAGATCGTATTCTCCGGGTCCATACATCCCCGGCATTTCCGCGGTTTCACCGCCGACCAGCGCACAGCGGGCCTGGCGACAGCCTTCGGCGACGCCGCTGACAACCTCTGTCGCGGTTTTTTGAGAGAGTTTGCTGGTGGAAAAATAATCAAGGAAAAACAACGGCTCAGCACCCTGTGCTAAGACGTCATTGACACACATCGCGACCAGATCAATGCCGATTGTATTATGCCAGTCGAGGTCAAACGCAATTTTCAGCTTGGTGCCGACGCCATCGGCGCCTGAGACCAGGATGGGGTCGGCAAACCCCGCAGCTTTAAGGTCAAAAAGTCCGCCAAAACCGCCCAGCGCCGCATCTGCACCCGGGCGGATCGTTGATTTCGCCAGCGGTTTTATCGCATCTACGAGCCGTTCGCCCGCATCGATATCGACCCCAGCCTGTTTGTAAGCATCGCCCATAAAGGCTCTCCTAGCCAAAACCGGGCGCTGCGCCAACTATTTGCGCGCAGGCGGGTAAAATAGGGTCGTTTCTTAGGGCGGTGCGGTTATATTAGGCCGGTAACGCCGCTTTACGGCTGTAGAAATAGGGTTCTCCACATCATGGATCGGATTGTAGCGATATTTGGGTCGGTTTTGTTTCTGATGGCGTGCTATGCCGCGCCGGCATATGCCGTGGGCGAGGATGTTTTTGTGGTGCCGCGGGTGACCGTTCTGGCGCAGGCGAAGAGCGCAACTTCCGCCAAGGCGGCAGCTCAGCTTCAGGGCCGACGGCGGGCAATCGATATCCTCTTGCGGCGGCTCACAGTGGAAGAAGATTGGGTCTATCTGCCAACCCTGGCGACGGGGGAGCCAGCCGAAGCGATTAGCGACCTTGAGCGCGGCGTGATTGCATTGACTGACCGCGATCTTGAACTCCTGGAATCCGGGTTTGAGGTTTATAACGAAAAAAGTTCGTCATCGACCTATCGCGCCTTCATCACTTACCGGTTCAAACCTGACACTATCCGCAAGCTACTGCGTGATGCGCGTATCCCCTATAGTGAGGTGCAAACGCGCACCGCGCTGGTTCTACCGGTCCTGCAAACCAAGAACGGCACGTATTTGTGGGAGGAAAATAATCCGTGGATGGCGGCGTGGAAGGTGCGTCCCTATGATAATGAACTGACGCCGATGATTGCGCCATTGGGCGATCTTGAAGACACCGCCACCATCACCGCGCGGCAAGCGTTAGCGCTTAATGACAATGCGCTTTATGAAATCGCGCAGCGTTATTCGGTCAGCCAGGTGATCGTTGCGCATGCCTTCCTGCAGCAGATCGATGGTGAAGACCGGCTCCGGGTTCGGTTAATCAACGGATTTAGAGAGTCCGGCAATGTCGATAATCTCGATGAGCTTGGTCAATTTGAAGGCGACGAACAATTTTCTGGAACCTATCGACAGGGGCCGGCGACAAATGAATATATCCCGGCCAAGGTTGGCGAGATCATTGCAGAAAGCTGGTTCAAACAACCCTCGGGGAATTTCCCAACGCTGGCGGAACGCTCCATCGAAGGGGCGATTGCGAAATATGCAAAGCCATGGAAAACCCGGACGCTGATTGATCATTCCGCGTCTGCTTTGTTGAGCGTCAGCGCCCATTACCGCTCCTTAGGCGAGTGGGGAAAAATCCGTTCCGCCCTCGTGTCGACGCCGCTTATTGGATATGTGCAAGTACGGTCATTTTCGCGGCGCGGCGCGGAAATGTTGATCCAGGCTTATGGCGATCCCACAAAGCTGATTGTCGCGATGGAGGCGCAAGGGCTGGCGCTGTGGTCCGACGATGGCGATTTTTGGATGATCGCAACGCCGGATGCTGCGCGTGAAGTGCAACGGGGCAGTCGCCGCAAAGGGCGGGGTCGGTTGGGCGACGCCGGCAGCGAAGATTACAACTACCGCCCGACATCGTTCGACGAACCGGACGAGCAGCCGGAGAAGACCGAGCAAAGTTTCTAAAGCCGGTAATAGACTATTTAGAGCATTTGGCGAAGTTATGACGGGCCCATCAAAAGACGCAGCCACATCGGCGAAGGCGCAGCTGCCGCTACCATTACCGGCGTTTACACCCAGCTATGAGCGCGAATCCTTCATCGTTTCGACTTCCAATGAAGCTGCGTGGCGTGCAGCGCAAACATGGCGTTCATCGCGCGAACCCCTGTTCGTGATTTGCGGCCCTGAGGGCTCTGGCAAAACCCATCTGGCAAGCATTCTTGCAATCGACGGCGGGACTTTTTGTTCGGCGGGAGCACCGCCAGAAAATCGTTCCGCCCTCATCTTATTTGACGATTTGCCGTCTGGTGAGCCCAAAGCTTTCCTCGGGATTATTGACGAACTGTTGGAAAGCGAAACCCGTGTGATTCTGATCGGGAACGGCGCTCCGGCTAGTTGGGCGGGCGGGTTTGAGGACCTGCGCACGCGCATCGAATCGACGCCGCGGGCAACAATCTTGGAGCCTGACGAAGCGCTGATCGAGACAGTTATCGCCAAAGGATTTCGCGACCGCCAGCTTGAGGTTGACCGGTCGGTGGTTGTTTTCGCCGCGCCCCGGCTTCCGCGCACTTTCGCCGCCGCGCATGCTTTTGTTGCGCGCGCCGATGCGCTTGCGTTGAACGCCAAGCGGGGGATTACCGTGCCCCTCGCTCAACAACTGGTTGACAGTATTTCGTAACCAACTTTGGTTAGGTAGGACGATGAGATCGCAAGGGTGCTGATAGGGCCCTAATTAAAACCTTGGAGAGTAGTTTGCCTGGTGCGGATGATGCAAGTCGGCTCGATGGCGCTGTTGGCGACGCTAACAGTTTGAGAATTGACGACAGCGCGCCAAAGCGGTTTATCAACCGGGAAATTTCCTGGCTTTCCTTCAACTCGCGGGTTCTCGAAGAGGCGTTCAATCAATCACATCCACTGCTTGAGCGGTTGAGGTTCCTTTCGATCTCCGCCAGCAATCTTGATGAATTCTACATGGTGCGCGTTGCCGGATTGCGCGGGCAAGTGCGCGAGGGCGTTTCTGTCGCTAGCCAGGACGGAATGACGCCGCAAGAACAATTGAACCTCATCAACGAGCACGCGCTGGCGCTGATGGACGGACAGCAAAGATGTTGGTGCGACCTCATGCCAGCGCTTCGCGAGGCGGGCATTAGTTTGCTTGGCGATAATGACTGGACCGACGACGATGTCGCGTGGCTGGAACAAGAGTTTCAATCAAACATTTTTCCCATATTAACGCCGCTGGCGCTCGATCCCGCGCACCCGTTTCCGTTTGTTCCCAACCTCGGATTTGTGCTGTGTTTTGAGCTATGCCGCGCTGATGGCCGCATTTCACAAGCGCTGCTGCCGGTGCCGACAAAGATTGGCCGCTTTATCAGGCTGCCAAGCGGCCCCGCCATAGAAGGAGCGCCTGCACCCATTCGTTTTGTAACCCTTGAGCAGACGATTGTCCGGTTTATTCACCATATCTTTCCCGGCTTTGAGTTGAAGGCGCATGGGGCGTTCCGAGTTTTGCGCGATTCTGATGTTGAAATTGAGGAGGAGGCCGAAGACCTCGTTCGGGTGTTTGAAACGATGTTAAAACGTCGCCGCCGCGGTGATGTTATTCGCGTTAAAATTGATTCTAAAACACCGCCGCGTTTGCGCGAGATGGTCCAGGATCGCCTGCAAGCCTCGACGCAGGATATGGTTTACATCGACGGGATTTTAGGCCTTGCACAGATAGATGAGCTTATCCCTGCGGACCGTCCCGATCTACAATTTGAACCATTTGAGCCACGCTTTCCCGAGCGCATCCGCGAGCATGGCGGTAATTGTTTTTCCGCCATTCGGGAAAAGGATATTCTCGTCCATCACCCATACGAGTCTTTTGATGTCGTTGTGCAATTCTTAAAGCAGGCGGCGGCCGATCCGAAAGTTGTCGCCGTCAAACAAACGCTTTATCGCACCTCAAAGCAGTCGCCGATTGTCGAGGCGCTTATTGAAGCAGCTGAGGCGGGCAAGAATGTGACGGCGCTGGTGGAGCTAAAGGCGCGTTTTGACGAAGAGGCGAATATCCGCTGGGCGCGCGCGTTGGAGCGCGCCGGCGTCAATGTCGTCTACGGCTTTGTTGAATATAAAACCCACGCAAAACTATCATTGGTTGTACGACAGGAAGCTGATGGCGCGCGCACCTATACCCATGTCGGGACCGGCAATTACCACCCGATTACGGCAAAGATTTATACCGATCTGTCACTGTTTACTTACGATCAAACCATCGGCCGCGATGCGGCGAAGGTGTTCAACTATATCACCGGCTACGCAGCGCCGGACAAGTTTGAAAAATTCGCCGTAGCGCCGTTAACCGGCCGCACACAAATCAATCAGCTTATCGACAAAGAAATAAAAAACGCTGGCAAAGGCCGCAAAGCGTCGATCTGGGCGAAGATGAATGCTCTGGTGGATGGCGGGATTATCGACCGGCTTTATAAAGCCTCGCAAGCCGGCGTTCAGATCGATTTGGTGGTGCGCGGCGTTTGCTGCTTGAGGCCGGGTGTGCCTGGCCTGTCTGAAAACATTCGTGTGAAAAGCATCATCGGCCGTTTTTTGGAGCATGCGCGCATCTATTGTTTTGGCAACGGCGATGCATTGCCCAATACTGGCGCCAAGGTTTATGTCTCATCGGCTGATTTGATGCCGCGCAACCTCAACCGCCGGGTTGAGGTTTTTTGCCCGGTTGAAAACCCAACCGTGCATCGGCAGATATTGAATTATATCATGGTCGCCAATCTGAAAGATCAAGCGCAAAGCTGGACCATGTCGGCGAATGGCGACTATATGCGCGCGATCTCGAAAGGCTCCGGGGAGCCGTTTAATATACACACCTATATGATGACCAACCCCAGCCTTTCCGGGCGCGGCGCGGCGATTAAATATAGTGCGCCAAAAGAAATCAAATCCCGCAAGTAAGAGATCGGCGCGTGCGTTACTATGCGAACAGCGTATAGTGTGATCCGCATGAGAAAAAGCTGACGGTGACCCCTTGGATAAACGCTCAAAAGATATCGGCGCAAACAGGCGGGCCGTTATTGATATCGGTTCGAACTCGGTGCGTTTGGTGATTTACGATGGCCCGTTGCGCGCGCCAGTGGCGATCGTCAACGAAAAAGCGTTGTGCGGGCTCGGGCGCGACATGACCGATGAGGGGATGTTGAATTCTAAATCGGTGGCGCAGGCGTTGACAACTTTGGCGCGCTTTCGACGATTATTGGGAGAATATGGCGCGCCACCAACGCATGTGATCGCAACAGCGGCGGTTCGCGAAGCGGCGGATGGCGCTGCGTTTGTTGCGGCGGTTCACGACCTTGGGTTTAAGGTATCGGTGCTTTCCGGTGAGGAAGAAGCCGGTCTTGCCGCGCTCGGCGTTGTCTCTTTCGAGCCGGGCGCCACCGGTATTGCCGGTGATATGGGCGGCGGTAGTCTTGAACTGGCGGCGTTAAAAAATGGCGCGACAGCGCAATCGATCAGCCTGCAAATCGGCCCGTTGAGCATCATGCAAAAGGTTAGCGACAGTCGCAAAGACGCCCGAAAGCTGATCGAGAAAGAACTCGACAGGGTCGACTTTTTCACTAAGAAATCTTACCGCACATTATATGCCGTCGGCGGCGCCTGGCGTGCGATTGGCCGCATTCACATGAATTTGCGACGCTATCCGCTGTCCATTCTGCATCACTATGAAATGAAGGTGGGCCAGGCGTTTGAAATTTGCGATCTGGTTTCACAACAAAGCCAACGCTCGCTCGAAACTATTCCCGGCATTCCGCGGCGGCGAATTGATACGTTGCCTTTCGCGGCGATGGCGCTGAAGTCGGTGTTGCGTAGAATGGATGCTGCAAATGTTGTGGTATCGGCCGGCGGCGTGCGCGAAGGAATTTTGTATCGTGACTTATCGAAACGCGGACGCGGCGAAGACCCACTACTGGCTGCCTGCCGGTTTTATGCGAAAAGGCTGTCGCCTGACCCGCATTTTGGCGCCGCCGCTGCGGCGGTCATCATGCCGTTGTTTGAAGCCTTTACGCCCGATGAGCAGCGCCTCGCCAACGCCGCCTGTCAGTTGATTGATATCGGCGCTTACTTCCATCCCGATTTGCGCGGGCGCCAGGCGTTTGATGCGGCGTTGAGTGCGCCGTTTGTTGGCGTCAGCCACCAGGACCGCGTGTGGATGGCGCTGGCGCTTTATTGTCGTCATGAGGGGCGTTCGAATTCATTGCCATATGGACAAGTGATTAGCCTCTTAAAATGGGATGACCAGCAAAACGCAATGCAGCTTGGTCTTGCGATGCGCTTTGTGGCGGCGTTTGCGCCGAAGGCTCATGCGCTGCTGGATGGCTGCGTGCTTGAGCGCGACGGCGCCCGCGTGATTTTTCGCGCGCCTACGGACCGCGCAGAACTGATGGGCGAGGCGCCGCGCAAACGCCTGGAGGCATTGGCTGCAAGCTTTGAAGCAGAGGCGATTGAGATTTACGAAGCTTAAGAAGGTCCGTATACTGCTAAACTTTGAACAAAAAACGGCGACCCGAAGGCCGCCGTTTTCGTTGTTATTTAAGCGCTGTGATTAAAGCTCAGCTCTCAGACGGAAGTAGTAAAATCCGCCATTATACCCAGCTGGCGAGAGCGGCGGGAACTTGGAGCCAACAATGCCGGCAGTCCCGGCGCTGAGTGGATCCGGTGTAGAATCGAAGACGTTTTGGGCGCCGGCAATCAGCTCGACGCCTTCAACGACCTCATAGCCAAGCTCGATATCGATTGGGAATTGAGCGCCGCCAAAATGCGGCAGGCCGCAAGGAATGGCTGGCGGCGCATCATTGTTGGTGTCGTCAAGGTGGCACTCAAAGAACTTGCCGTAATAGTTGACGCGCACCAAACCACGGAACGGGCCGTCGGTGTGGTTAAAGCTGATATTACCACGGGTCGCTGGCGTTGAGTCCTCGATCTGCTTGGCGCGTCCAAAAGACAGCGGCGCCGCTGTGCCAACACCGCGATCAGTGATCTCTGTGTCGGTCCAGTTGAACGCCAGCGCAACATTCGTATTCGAGCCCGCATAGGGTTCGAAACTTGTGCTGGCGACGACGTCGATACCTTGAGTGGTGCTGTCAAACGCGTTCTGGAAGAAACCAAAACTTGTCAGGTCCTCAGAACCTGCAAAGTCAGCGGCGTTGAGAACACTGGCGGCGTCAAGCAGGTTAAGAACCTGGCTTGTTGTAGAACCGCCCGGGATTGCAACAGTATTTTCCGTAGCCACTTCGAGCAACTCGGCAAGGAAGTCCTGCTGGTCGGAAATCGAGATGCGATTATCGACGTCGATGTGGAAGTAATCGACCGTGACATCAATCTCGCCAAGGCCAAAGGCGATACCAGCGGTGAAGTTTTTCGACTCTTCCGGCCCGAGGGTCGGACGGAAGCCTGTATCAAGTTCTAGCCGGTCGGCGATGAACTGGCCAGCTGGGGACGACAGCGGCAATGTACCTTGGTCTTGCAACTGACCACCGGCGAACTGCGTGGTGATGTTGGTGACGTTCGCCTGACCTGCTGTTGGTGCGTGAAACCCAGTACTCCAGGTTGAACGAAACGTCAGATTGTCATTGAGCGCATATAAAGCGCCGACTTTGTAGTTCAGCGTATCGCCGAAGGACGTATAGAAGTCTTCATAGCGTACAGCCCCTTGGAAAATGAGCTGGTCGGTTACGTCGACTTCCGTGTCGAAATAAACGGCGTAGTTTTTCTGCGCCGTGGTGCCGGCGCTGGCTGGCGTGAAGCCACCGAAGCCGTTTGAGCTTGATGCAAAACCCTGACCGCCTGGGAACGCCGTTGAGGGCGCAGCAAGCGGACCAAGTGCGAACGAAGCATCATCGCCCTGGCGGATGGTGAATTTCTCTCTGCGATGCTCAAAACCCATGGCTATGTTGATGTCCGATGCGAACATGTCGTTCGGAACGCCATAAGACAGATCGAGATTGAAGTTGCTGTCTTCCTGGGTGTACCCGCCCGGATCAAATTCCGTGGGCGTGTTCGGCCCAAGGCTGGCGTTGACGGTGTTGTTAATGAAGAAATTGGCGATGTTTTGACCGTATGTATAGCTGACGTCATAAAACAGGCCATTTCCAACCGGCAACTCGCCGCGCGTGCCGACAACGACAGACCTGTCTTCAAGGTCGCCGCCAAACCGGGGCGTAAAGCCGCCCGGGAACATTTCGACAAACGAGAAGCAGTTTGGGTCCCCCTGAACAGAAGCAAGGACTGTAGGATCTGGAATGAGGCCGCCGCCTGCCGTTAATGGAATGCCAGCGGGGCAATCGCCTGCGGTGTTGACGGAAAGATCGCCAACCAGAACAGATTCGACCGGAGACCCGACAATTGCGGCAGTAACCGAGTCACGAAGGAAATCATCGGTATCATCATTTGGCGTGCCGTTGTCATCATTAACCAGCGTATTAAAGGTCGCTGGGTTGAGTTGCGGTCCAGCAAAAACGCCGCCGCGATTGGTCGGGTTACGGAAGAAGAAGCCGCCTTCAACCTGGCGTTCGGCGTAGTTGCCGAATGCGTAAAACTCAACCTGATCGGAAAATGGAATGGACAAGTTGGCAAATGTCGCCAATTCATCGTTGACATTCGGTTGGCCCCAGATCTGTGCGGGGTCGGCGACAGCTGTGTTGCCGGCTGCGATGAGTGCAGCGGCGTCATCGCGTTGTACTGAACGGATGGTGGCGTCAGTCTCGCCGAATTCAGCAGAGATGTTTAAAAATCCGCCTTGGCCGACCGGAATTGGCAGGCCGACATTTGCCGCCACGTTCCATGAGTCGCCATCGCCATCATAAGTCGAGCCCCACTTGGCTTCGAACGATGCGCCGTCAGCATCATCGCGCAATTCAAAGTTAATCACGCCGGCAATCGCGTCGGACCCATATTGGGAGGACGCGCCGTCGCGCAGAACTTCAACCTGTTTGAGAGCGATAGCAGGGATGACGGAAATATCGGCGCCTTGCGAGCCGTCTGAAATACCGTCACCGAGGAAGGTGATGACCGCAGCACGGTGCCGGCGTTTGCCGTTCACAAGGATCAGGGTTTTATCCGGCGCCAGACCGCGCAGGGTGGCCGGGCGAATAAGTGTCGCCGCATCGGAAATTGGCTGTGTGTTGGCGTTATAGGAAGGAACGGACGTCCGCAGGAGATTAACAAGATCCGTATCGCCCTGATTGACGAGCTCTTCACTGCTGATGACATCGACCGGCGCCGGCGTATTCGCCGCTGACCGGGCGCCGCGGCGCGTGCCCACTGAAATCACAACATCTGAAGTGCTGGCGCCGTCTTGTGCGTAGACAACGCCGGTTGGCGCGCCCATAGCGATCAAAATCGCCGCCCCCCCGGCGGATCGTTTTAGTAGCGTTTTTTTCACGTCGAACTCCCTCGTTATTAATCGTCTAAGCGACCGATTCGGTTAGTAGTTTTACGAAGCTATGCTGTTCGTTACGGATAGAAAACCTGTGTCGTCAGCTGTTAAACAGCCGAGAAGTTGATAAAAGGTTGACAAATTCTTTCTGGTTTCATTTTTTCCAATAATTACAATGCAGTATAATGTTATAGCGCTGTTTAGGCGGCTGTACCTATTTTGCAACATTCCAAAACCAATTATCATTGTGCGATATTTAGCTATAGCGGGGCTTCGAATTAGCCAAAACATGCGTTTTGAAAATCATCAAACGACGGCATGGGGAGAGCCAATGCATCTTGGGTGACTTGCGCTCCAAGCCGCAGCCTTGACATCAGCATTAAACGCGGCGGAGCGTTTGGGCGCATGAGTACTCACTCCTTACAAAAGCCAGTTGCAGACAAGCCAGGGGCGCAGCGCAGCAAATACGGGTTTGCCACCGCCATTGCGGTTGTCATCGCCAACATGATCGGGACCGGGGTCTTTACCAGCCTCGGCTTTCAGCTGCTCGAAATCCGGTCCGGTTTTGCGATCCTCCTATTGTGGACGGTTGGCGGCGTCGCGGCGCTGTGCGGGGCGATGAGCTACGCTGAGCTTGGCGCGGCGTTGCCGCGGTCGGGCGGCGAGTATAATTTCCTCACCCGCATCTATCATCCGGCTGCCGGTTTTGTCTCCGGCTGGGTGTCGGCGACCATCGGCTTTGCCGCACCGGTGGCGCTCGCGGCGATTACCTTTGCGGCCTATGCGACGTCTGTGGTTGACGAAGGCGGGGCCTATTGGCGCCAGCAAGCGCTCGCCTGCGCTCTGATTATTGTCATGGCCGGCATTCACGGCGGCGGCCGCAGCGCCAGCGGTGCGATGCAGAAGATTTTTACACTGATTAAACTCCTCGTCATTATCGCCTTTTGCAGCGCCGCCATCTTTGTTCTGAAGACGCCGCAGCCGGTGTTGCTTTTACCGGCGCCGGGGGATGCCAGCGTCATCACCAGCGGCGCCTTTGCAGTCTCGCTGATCTATGTCAGCTTTGCTTATGCCGGCTGGAATGCAGCGACTTATCTAAGCGGCGAAATTGAAAATCCGCAAAACAACCTGCCGCGGATTTTGACGCTTGGAACGTTCATCGTCATGCTCGCCTATATCGCGCTCAACGCCGTATTCCTCAAAGCCGCGCCAATCGAAGACATGGTTGGCAAAGTCGAGATCGGTTTCATCGCCGCCAAAGGGCTGTTCGGCAAAGCCGGTGCTGATTTCACCGGCCTGGTGATGGCGAGCCTGTTGATTTCAACCGTCAGCGCCATGACGATTGCCGGCCCGCGGGTGTTGCAGATGATCGGCCAGGACTTTGCAGCTTTCGCGCGTCTGGCGCGGGTCAATCGCGACGGCATTCCGTCAATGGCGATTTATTTCCAATCGGCGATTGCGATTGTCTTTATCATTACCTCCAGCTTTGACTTCATTTTAGTGTTCGCCGGCTTTACGCTGGCCTTGAATACGTTTTTTACGGTTCTCGGCGTGTTCGTTTTGCGCTGGCGCGAGCCCAAACTGGCGCGGCCCTATAAAACGTTCGGCTATCCGTTTACGCCGCTGATATTTCTGGCCCTAACGGGATGGACGCTGACTTACGTCCTCATCCAGCGGCCTGTCGAAGGGCTGTTTGGGCTGGCGTTAGCTGTGGGGGGTGTTTTGTTTTATACTCTGACAAAGAGTCTAAGTGATAAGTGAGTAAAAGTCAAGCAAAAATTCGTGAACAGTAAAGCCTGACTCAAAAAGCAGTACTCATTATCAGTGCTGTCATCACCGGGTTTGTCCCGGTGATCCAGAATCGATGGTGAGGCGCTTACTGCTCTGGATTGCCGGAACAAGTCCGGCAAAGACATGAGGGAGGGGGCACGCTGACTGATTGAAATGACTCTGTTCGTTTTGGAACAGACTCTGAGGACAACTAAACCTCCACCAATTCCACCGCGCCTTTTTTCAGTTTCAGCGCCAGCTCGCCGCGCTTCAGCTTCAGCGCCGCGTCGCCAAAGACTTCGCGCCGCCAACCGGACAGCGCCTTGACGTCGGCATTATCATCGAGCGCGATGGCTTCAATATCGGAGGTTCCGGCGATCAGTTTTGGCGCGACGTCATATTTATCGCATTGGCGTTTCAACAATACTTTCAGCAAATCGACAACATCGGCAGGCGGACGATTGCGATCGGGCTTTGCCAATGTCGGCAACTGGTCTTGCGGCGTCTTTATACCTTTGACGATAGCGGAGAGTATGGCCGCGCCCGCCGCCGACTTTTCAAATCCTGACGGGATGCTGCGCGCCCGACCGAGGTCGCTGACGCTTGCCGGCCGCAACCGCGCCAGCTCATAGATGGCGTCGTCTTTCAAAACTCGGTTGCGCGGCGTGTCTCTGGTCTGCGCTTCGCGCTCGCGCCACTCCGCCAGGTTCATCACCGGGCCCAGCTCCTTCGGGCGCACGCCCTTCAGCTTTAAGCGCTTCCAGGCGTTTTCCGGTTTTACGAAATACAGGTCCGGCGCGTATAGCGCCTCTAATTCCGCCTCGACCCAATGTGCACGTTCATTCTCGTCGAGCTTTTGTTTAAGCATCGGATAAGCGTCGCGCAGAAAGGTTGCGTCGCTCAACGCATAGGTGAGCTGAGCCGGCGACAAAGGCCGGCGCGCCCAATCGGTAAAGCGCGAGCCTTTGTCGATATTGGCGTTAAGGAGCGCGCGCATCAGCGGCTCATAGCCGATCTGGTCGCCGAAACCGCAGGCCATGGCGGCAATCTGGCTGTCAAATAGCGGCGCCGGCACCTGGTTCATCAGCTGATAGAAAATTTCCAGATCCTGACGCGCGGCGTGAAACACCTTAATGACGGATTTATCGGCCATCACCTCCAGAAATGGGCTGAGATCGATGCCTTTGGCGAGCGGGTCGATAATCGCTTCGACGCCCTCGGCCGCCGCCTGGATCAGGCAGAGGATCGGCCAATAGGTTTTCTCGCGCATGAATTCGGTATCGACGGCGAAAAACGGCTGTGCAGCAAGCGCTGTGGAGAATTCTTCAAGCTCAGCGGTGGTGGTGATAATATGCATGGGCGCGGCTTCTATCAGCGTCTGCATGAACCGTCACCCATAATAAGCGACCCCATAACCGGTCGCGGCCTCGCCTGGCCGAAAACAACCGTTGCGGCGGCGCGCACTCTTGACAATGCGCCGCGCCGAGGCCACTCCGGCGGCTTATCTTTTCCGGTCATTTTGAGCCCCCAACGAGAAGTCTTATGCATTCTTATCGCAGCCACCATTGCGGCGCCTTGCGCCAGTCCGAAGTTGGCGAGGCGGTCCGTCTGTCGGGCTGGGTGCACCGCAAGCGCGACCATGGCGGGCTGTTGTTTATTGACTTGCGCGATCATCACGGGCTGACCCAGCTGGTGGTCGAGCCGGAGATGGGGTTTTTCGCCGCGGTTGAGGCGGTGCGCCAGGAAAGCGTTATCCGGGTCGAGGGTAAGGTGGTTGCCCGCGATGCTGAGGTGATCAATCCGAACCTGCCGACCGGCGCGGTCGAAATCCGGATTTCGTCGTTTGAAGTTTTGTCGGCTGCCGATGAATTGCCGCTGCCGGTGTTTGGCGAGCCGGACTATCCCGAAGATATCCGCATGACCTATCGCTATCTCGATCTGCGGCGCGAAACGCTGCACGCTAACATTATGTTGCGCGCCGCAGTGACGCGGGAAATCCGCCGCGGCATGGAAGGGCAAGGGTTTACTGATTTTCAAACCCCGATCCTGACGGCCTCGTCGCCGGAGGGCGCGCGCGACTTTTTGGTGCCGTCGCGGCTGCATCCGGGAAAATTCTACGCGCTGCCGCAAGCGCCGCAAATCTTCAAACAGCTGATCATGGTCTCCGGCTTTGACCGCTACTACCAGATTGCCCCGTGCTTTCGCGATGAAGACGCCAGAGCCGACCGTTCGGCGGGGGAATTTTATCAGCTCGATATGGAAATGAGTTTTGTCGAGCGCCAGGACGTGTTCGACGCGGTGGGGACGATGACCCGCGATGTGTTCGCAAAATTTGCCGGCGAGCGCAGCGTCTCCAGCTACCCGTTTGTGCAGATCCCGTTCGATGAAGCGATGCAGAAATATGGCACCGACAAGCCGGATCTGCGTTGCCCGATTGTGATGCAGGCTGTCTCCGATCATTTCCGCGGCGGCGGCTTTAAGGTTTTCACATCGATCCTGGATGCTGACCCTGCCCACGAAATCCGCGCCATCCCGGCGCCCGGCGGCGGCAGCCGCGCTTTTTGTGACCGCATGAATAGCTGGGCGCAAAAACAGGGCCTGCCGGGGATGGGGTATATGATCTTTGCCGAAGGCGAAGCGAAGGGCCCTTTGGCGAAAAATATTGGTCCGGAGCGCTCTGAAGCGGTGCGTGAACAGCTCGGCATGAAAGCCGGCGACGCCGCGTTCTTCCTTGCCGGCAAGCCAGAGGATTTCCTCGCCGTCGCCGCCAAAGCGCGGGTTCTCATTGGCGAGGAATTGGAGCTGACCGACAAAGACAGTTTCGCGCTCGCCTGGATCGTGGACTTTCCGATGTATGAATGGGACGAAGAGCACAAGAAAGTCGAGTTTGGGCACAATCCGTTCTCGATGCCCCAAGGCGGGCTCGACGCGCTCAACGCCGCCAAGACCGACGCTGAGTATCTCGTCATCAAGGCGTTCCAATACGATCTTGTTTGTAACGGCTATGAGCTGGGCTCCGGCGCTATTCGTAATCACCGCCCGGATATTATGTATAAAGCCTTCGAGATTGCCGGTTATGGCGCGGAGGTGGTGGAAGACAAGTTCGGCGGTATGCTGAACGCGTTTAAATTTGGCGCACCACCCCATGGCGGCTGTGCGCTCGGGCTTGAGCGCATCGTCATGTTGCTTGCTGACCAGGAAAACATCCGTGAAGTGACGATGTTCCCGATGAACCAGCAGGCCGAAGACCTCCTGCTTGGCGCCCCCTCCGAGCCTAATCCGCAGCAACTTAAAGAAACCCATATCCGCGTAGCGCCACAGATTATGGAGAAGAAAGCGTAGTCGTCCAACTACGGTTCTCGGCTGGCGGGCTCGGCTGCGGCCAATGAACGCAATACGGCGCCTGGGGAGAGAGCGTCTTGTCATCGAGTGTCACTAACCCCAGATAGAAATACGCAATGATTAAGATCTCCAGTGACTTCGACCACGGCAATATCGATTGCCTCGACGCCTCGGACGCGTCCAATATTCGTCTCAAGATCAAGCCCGACGGCAAGGCTGATTTTTTCCAATGGTTCATTTTTCGCGTTGAAGGCGCTGCTGGCGCGCCGTTGACGATGCACATCCTGAATGCAGATGGGGCATCTTACATTGCTGGCTGGCGCGATTATCGCGCGGTCGCCTCCTATGACGGCGAGACCTGGTTTCGCGTCGATACGGCGTTTGATGGCCGGACGCTGACCATTGAGCATACGCCCGAGGCCGATGCTGTTCAGTATGCCTATTTCGGCGCCTATCCGACCACGCGCTATCGCGATTGCATTGCCCGCGTGAAGCAATCCTCGCTGGTGGAGGCGAAGGTTCTGGGCGAGACGCTTGATCGCCAGGCGATTGACTACTTCCGGATCGGCGAGGGGCCGCGGCAATTGTGGGTGATCGCCCGCCAGCATCCCGGCGAGGATATGGGTTCGTGGTGGGCGGAAGGTTTTCTGGATCGCCTGACGGAAGAAACTGACGATACCGCCAAAGCGCTGCGCGCCGCTGCGACGTTGCATGTAATTCCTTGCATGAACCTTGACGGCGTCAGGCGCGGTCATTTGCGCACCAACGCCGCCGGCATCGACCTCAACCGCGCGTGGCAAAACGCGAGCATGGATAAAAGCCCGGAAGTGTTTGTTGTGCGCGAGAAAATGCGTGCAACCGGTGTTGATTTTTTCCTCGACGCCCATGGCGATGAGGCGATCCCCAACAATTTCCTCGATTGCGCCACCGGTATTCCGTCGTGGAATGACCGCCATCGCTCGCTGTTCGATCGCTACAGCACGCTGCTTTTGGAGGCGAGCGATGACTTCCAAACCAAGGACGGCTATCCAGCGCCGCCGCCCGGCGCCGCCAACCTCGCGATTGCGACCAATTATGTCGCCGAGACATGGAACTGCCTGTCGATGACGCTTGAGATGCCGTTCAAGGATGCAGATGTAAACCCGGACCCGGTTCATGGCTGGTCGCCGCAACGCTGCCAAAATTTTGCGCGAGACCATATCAATGTGATGGCGCAGATCGTTGATGAGCTGCGTTAGGCGCGGCAAGAAACACAAACTTTGGGCCATTAGCTTTTTTCCATATTCTGACTACGGAACAGAATAAGGGCGCCGGAATGCGTGAGGATAACTTTTCACCAAATATAGGTTTTATGGCCAACTACCCTCTCAGGGTTGTAAAATCCGAGATTCGATTCGTGTTTGGGTTGTGCGGGTTTGCGTGGTTTTTTAAGAATCCCCTTCGACCGCTTCGCGGCCAGTTCCCCCGTAAACGGGGGAAGAAAGAGGTCGCAACAAACTCAACATAATTCCTCCCCCGTTTACGGGGGAGGTGGGCCGCGCCGACAGGCGCGGGTCGGAGGGGGCTAGCAGCAGTGATGCGTGCGCAACGTCCTCAAACCACCACCCGCCGCTGATCATCACGGCCCATAGCAAGCAGGAACGGATCTTCCTTCTGACGCGCCGAAAAATCTGCTTTCGAGGTCATGTCGAGCCAGCGATGGCGGATGAGTTCCTGCGCTATGGCTGCGCCCAGCGTTGCGCCGGGGCCGGCGAGGATTAACACGTCCGGAGCAAATTCCTTGATGGCGACTTCCACTGATTTGGAGAAGTCGTAAGTTTCAGTGATCTGCTGGCCGAGCGTGTAGCGATGGAGTTCATCCGTATCGGTTGCGGCGTGTGTCCAGATCGCGCCACGTCCATCGACCATCGGTATTGCTGGCGCAGAGAAGATGTCGGCGCCGAGTTGTTCTAGGGCGGCGTTTGAAACATGCGCCAGGAGCGGCGTGTGAAACGCGGCATGGCGTGCGAGGCGAAACGGGTAACGTTCTTGCGTCTTGGGTAGAGACTTTTCCATCGCCGCTATGCCCGCCTCGTCGCCCGCCAGCACCGCCATGCCGCCAAGCCGGATCGACAGGAAGGCGTTCCCTGCCGTACGGCCCGCATGCAACGCCTCGCCAATCGCCTTTTCGTTTACGCGGCTGGCGCGCCAGTCTTCATCGACAAAAGGGTAGATGATCTGCCCGCCGGCGCCTTCGCTTTCCATGAGCGCGCCCATTGTATCCACAAGCCGGATGGCGTTCGCCGGATTGAGCGCGCCGGAGGCGGCGAGGGTTAAATACCAGCCGAGGGAGTTGCCGCATATGGCGGAAATTTCAATCCGGTCGCGATTGATATCGGCGAAATCGGCAAGCGCGCAAGCATAGATGATTGCTGAGGCGTTGATGCTGGAAGCGTGTTTTGCCGCCGAATAGGTGTTGGCGTTATCGAGCGATGAGATTGTCTCACGGCCTGCGCTCTCGCGCCATTGGTCGACACCGGTGATGAATTCCGTCTTGTTGCTGTGATGGCGTGCAAGATATCCAAGCTCGTCCTTGCCATAGGTTCCGCGGCCCGGAAATATGACGACGGCGGATTGTTTCCCAACCGGGCTCATTGCGCCGCCTGCTGGTTTTGCGCGCCCGTTAGCGCCAGCACTGCGGCGACAATGTCATCCTCGCCTATTAGCACAGTGTTGGCCGCCGGACCGAGCGGGATGAGACTGTCGGCGCCGGTGATGCGGGCGATATTGTATTCAAGGCCGTGATCCACAAAGCTGGTGATGATTTCCTCAGCCGGCCCGCCGGTCTTGCGGCACTCATCGACCACCAGAACATGGCGTCGCTTTCCGATCGCCGCGATCATCGCATCCATCGGTAACGGCGCCAACCATCGCATATCTATAATCCGCGCGTCGACGCCTTTGGCTTTCAACGTCTGTGCGGCGCGTTGGGAAAGATAGGTTCCGTTGCCATAGGTGAGGATCGCGATGTCCTCGCCGTCACCGATTACGTTCACCTCGCCAAACGCCGACTCAGCGTCAATATCGTCAAAACTCGCCGCCATCTTTCCGTCGCCGTCATGGAGGTCGCGGGTTCCGTAAAGCGCAATCGGTTCCAGGAACACCACCACGCGGCCATCCTCGCGGGCGAGACGAAACGCTTCGCGCATCATTTTAACCGCTTCCGCGCCGCTCGACGGACAGGCGAGGATGAGCCCTGGAATATCACGAAACACCGCCACTGAATTGTCATTGTGGAAATGCCCGCCAAAGCCCTTTTGATAGGCGAGGCCGGCGATGCGCACGACCATGGGGTTCGTATACTGACCATTGGAAAAGAACGAAAGCGAAGCCGCCTCGCCGCGCAGCTGGTCTTCGGCGTTGTGAACATAAGCGAGGAACTGGATTTCCGGCACGGGTAGAAACCCATTATGGGCAAGGCCGATGGCAGTTCCGAGGATCGATTGCTCGTCAAGCACAGTATCGAACACCCGCGCCGGTCCGAACCTTTGTTGCAGGCGCGTGGTGGCGCCATAGACGCCGCCCTTGCGGCCGACATCCTCGCCGAACACCGTCACATTGCGGTCGCGCATCATCTGCTCACTGAGCGCCAGCGAGATCAGCCGTGACATATGTTGGGGTTCGCTGCGGGCGCGGCTGTCGTCGGGCGCGCTGGCGAGGGGCTTTGCCGCGCGTATGGTACGCCCTGTCGGCGGCGGCGTTAGTGCGGAGGTAACGTCTTGCGCGGTGGTAAGCTTTGGGCGCGTGCAGGCCGCTTCCATAGCGCGACGCACCTGCGCGCCGATGGTGTCATATAACGCCTCGATATCGCCTTTCGCCATCACGCCGGCCTCAATAATCCGCCGGGCAGTGTGGAGCAGCGGGTCCTGGTCGGCTTCCGCCTCAATCTCAGCGCGGGCGCGGTAGCTGGTCTCAAGGTCGGAGCCCGCATGGCCCATCAGCCGCACGGTGCGCAGATGCAGGAATACCGGCTTGCGTTGCATCCGTGCGCAATGTTCGGCGATGTGCGCGGCGCGCATCGCATCAGTGATATCGCGCCCGTCGCCATAGATATAAGCAAGGCCAGGCCGGGCGCCGTAATTGGCCGCGACCCACCCCTCGGGCGTTTTCACCGATATGCCAATGCCGTTATCCTCGCACACAAAAACCAACGGCAAGGGCAGGCCGCGATAGGCGGTCAGCGCGGCGGTGTTGATGGCGCCTTGGGCGGTGGAATGGTTCGCGGACGCATCGCCAAAGCTGCATAAGACCACTGCGTCGTGCGGCATCACCGCATCGTGTTTTTTCTGCGTGCGCGCCAGCGAGATGGAGAACGCCGCGCCCATTGCCTTTGGCAGATGCGATGCGATAGTGCTGGTCTGCGGGGGGATGAATAAAGTCTTTGAACCGATGACTTTGTGGCGCCCGCCGGAGATTGGATCATCCGAGGACGCAACAAACGATAGCGCCATGTTCCATATCGGTGTTTCACCTGCTATTTTGCTTGCCCGTTCAATGTAAAACGCAGCGCTGCGATAATGCAAAAACGCCATGTCGTCGGTGCGAAAGGCGCGCGCGATCGCCGCGTTGCCTTCATGACCGGCGCTGCCAATCGAATAAAAACCGCGCTTTTCAGCGCCGAGCCGGCGCGCCTCGAGGTCAAGCCGGCGGCTTTTTAACTGGGTCTCAAACAGCGCGGCGAGGGCGTGCGTATCCAGCCCGGCGTCTTCCAGCGTCGTCTTGGTCAGCGCTTCAGGCAGGCGCCCGGCCTGAAGCCGCTCCAGAAAGCCATCCGCCGATGCCGCAATTGCGCCCGCCATCTATTTGATTCCCATATGAAAAACATGCTTCAGCAATCACGGCTTGTGAAAGGCGCCATGATCCGTCTATCTCCATAACATTCGCCGATTGTTTGCAAGTGGAGAGCGGTGGTTTTGCAGAAAAATTTGAGACCGTCAGGACTCGGGCCGCAGCTTGGCGACCCACTGCCGGCCAGCCGGGCTAGCGCCGAGACCCTGGCACTCATGCGCCTGCGCCGCTCGACCCCTGCGGATTGTCTTAACGATCCCGGACCGGATGAGCCGACGCTGGCCTCCATTCTCACCATAGCCGCACGCGCGCCGGACCATCGCCGGGTGACGCCGTTTCGCTTTGTTGTGTTCGAGGGTGATGCGCGGATACGCTTCGGAGGCGTCTTGCGCGAGGCTTTTATCGCCCGTGAACCGGATGCGGATGAAAAGAAGATTGCCTGCGAGCAACGCCGTTTCTTGCGCGCGCCAGTTGTTGTGGCGGTGATTTCAAAAGTCGACCGCAACCATCGCACGCCGGAATGGGAACAGATCCTTACCGCGGGCGCTGCCTGTCAGAACATGTTGATTGCCGCTAGCGCAGAGGGGTTCGCCGCGCAATGGATTACCGAATGGTATGCTTATGATGCACGCGTCCTTGCCGCGCTTGGTTTAGATAGAAACGAACGCGTTGCCGGCTATATTTATATAGGCTCTGCGAAAGCGGACCCGAAAGAGCGGGCGCGGCCGGTCATGGCGCAGATTGTGACGCGGTTTTAACGCCGATCACGTCGGCGTGAGAACACTCGAGCACGGGCCGGAAAGCTGATAGGATGAGCGTCTGGATTTGAAATTGGTATTGCTGCAACAAGAATGGAATGAATATGACAAAGCACGGGTTTATTTTTGCGGGCGTTGCCGCATTTGCATTGGGCGCAACCGCGCCACAGGCGACCGCCGAAGAGGCCGCGACGCCGTCAGCGGCGGTGTCGGGAACCTACCAGGCCGACCCAAACCATCGTTACATTACTTTCAGCTACCTGCATGTTGGATATTCACGCCCAATGCTACGCTGGCGCGATTGGGATGCGACGCTTGAGTGGGATGCGGATAATCCTGCCGTATCGAGCCTCTCCGTAGTCATTGACGCGACCTCAATCGATTCTGGCGTTGATGAGTTTGACGGGCACCTTAACGGGGATCGGTTTTTTGACACCGCCAATCACCCGGAAATCACCTTTGTCAGCACCAAGCTCGTCAAGACCGGCGACGCCACTGGCATCATGACTGGTGATTTGACCATCAAGGGCATTACCAAGCCGGTCGATCTTGATGTCACCTTGAACCGCACGGCGCGGGATGAAATTTTCAAAACCTATAAAATTGGTTTTACCGCAACCGGTACGGTGATGCGCACTGACTATGGTATGGATTATGCCGTACCCATGGTGAGTGATGAGGTGGAGATTAATATTCAGGCGGAATTTGTAAAACCGCTTGAATAGGGGGGGGCGTTATGGAGTTGGGACAAAAACGATATTCAAGCGTTGCGGTCGCCCTGCATTGGGCGATTGCGCTTTTAATCCTGACACAGATTGCCGGCGGGCTCTACATGCACAACTTGCCCAATTCTGCGGCGATAAAATTTGACCTCTATCAACTCCACAAATCCTTTGGCCTGTCTATCTTTGGACTGACCATCATCCGGCTTGGCTGGCGTCTCGCCCACAAGCCGCCGGCGCTGCCGGGCGCCATGCCCGGATGGCAAAAACTGATTGCGCGCCTTACCCATTGGGCATTTTATGCGCTGATGCTGATAACGCCGCTGGCGGGGCTGGCGATTGTCTCGGTCTCACCGCTGAATGTGACGACGTTCTGGTTTGGCCTGTTCGAAGTGCCGCATCTGCCGTTTTTCAATGGCGTTGCTGATCGCGCCGCTGCTGCGGAAGCATTTATGGAGGTGCATGAGTATTTAGCGTTTTCCATTTTGTTTTTGTTAGTGCTTCACGTCGGCGCCGCGTTAAAGCACGGCTTTATCAATCGCGACGGCGTCTTGCGCAGCATGGCGCCGCGTTTGGCGGCATGGGTCGGCATGCTTGTCATAGCCACTATGCTCGGGTTGGCGGTTTTGTTCTACATCCAGTCCGACCCGTTGCAGGGCGAGATATCGCATAGCGATGGGCATAGTCATGATCACAATGAAGATGTAGCACCTGCCGCCGCGCCGGCGAATGTTGAACCGGACGAGACTGAAACTGCGGCGCCGGCGGGCGAACCCCAAGCGGCTTTGGAGCCGGACACGCTGTTCGCTGAGACGCTCCCTTCCGTAGCGCTGTCATCGGCATGGACGGTCGATTATGCGGCCAGCACATTGCGCTTCCTTGGCGAGGAAGGCGGCGCCAGCTTTGAGGGGCAGTTTTCTAATTTTACCGCAGAGATCATTTTCGACCCAGATAACCTTAGCGTCTCGACGATCAGCGTTGAAGTGCGCACCGCATCGGCCGGCTCTGGTAATTCATTTCGCGACGGGACGATGAAAGACGGCGAATGGTTCGACGTCAAAACACACGAAAGCGCGCAGTTCACGTCCAAAACTATCCGCAAGACCGGCGCCAACGCCTATGAGGCCGACGGCACGCTGATCATCAAGGACTTCTCTCACGACATCACGCTCGCCTTTACGCTGGATATTGACGGCGACCGCGCACACGCTACTGGCGGCGTCGATCTCATCCGCACCGATTACGGCCTCGGCATGAGCGCCTCATGGCTGGAAAGCGAAAAGATCGCCTTGGCGGTTCGCGTGGCGTTTGAAATTTATGCCGTGCGCGCCGATTAGAGCGCCGGGCGATTCCTGTTAATCGCCCGATGGTCTAGGCGACGCGGGTTTTGCGGCGTCGGTCGGATTGCTTGAGCGCTTCTTCGTCAAACAGTTCCGCAAGCTTGTCGACAATGGCGCCGCCGAGCTGGTCGACATCGACAATTGTCAGGGCGCGGCGATAATATCGCGTAACGTCATGGCCGATGCCAATGGCCAGAAGTTCAACCGGCGAACGGGTCTCGATAAAGGCGATAACGTCGCGCAGATGCCGCTCCAGATAGGCGCCGCCATTGGCGGACGAGGTCGTATCATCGACCGGCGCGCCGTCGGATATCACCATCATAATGCGCCGCGCTTCAGGTCGCGCCAGCAAGCGCTGATGCGCCCACATCAGAGCTTCACCGTCGATATTTTCTTTCAGCAAACCCTCTTTCATCATCAACCCGAGAGAGGTGCGCGCGCGCCGCCAGGGCGCGTTGGCGGGTTTGTAAATCACATGGCGCAACTCGTTGAGGCGTCCGGGTTTTGCCGGGCGCCCTTCCTCTACCCATTTCTCTCGCGCCTGTCCGCCTTTCCAGGCGCGGGTGGTAAACCCCAGAATTTCCACCTTAACGCCGCAGCGCTCCAGCGTGCGCGCAAGAATGTCAGCGCAAATCGCGGCGATCGTAATCGGCCGCCCGCGCATCGAGCCGGAATTGTCGATTAATAACGTCACCACCGTGTCGCGAAACTCCTGGTCGCGCTCCATTTTATAAGACAGCGGTTGCATCGGATCGACGACGACGCGGGCGAGGCGCGCGGCGTCTAGCACGCCTTCTTCAAGGTCAAACACCCAGGAGCGGTTTTGCTGCGCCATCAATTTGCGTTGCAGCTTGTTGGCGAGCCTTGCAACAACCGTATGCAGATTATCTAACTGCCGGTCGAGCGACTTACGAAGCCGCAGCAGCTCATCGGGATCGCAAAGGTCGGCCGCTTCGGCGATTTCATCGAACGCCGTCGTATAGGCGCGATAGGCCGCGCCGGTGTCGCCCTCAAATTTCGTACGTAAAGACGAGATGCGGGCGTTTTCCGCCGCACCATCATCGTCTTCGACGCCATCGTCCATATCCTGTTCGGAAAGGTCGGCCTCGCCGTCTTCGCTTTCGCCGGCGCCCGGCTCTTCCGGCATGTCCGCGCCGTCGGTCTCGGTGTCTTCATCGGCGCTGTCGTCGTTCTCGTTGTCGGCGTCTTCGTCATTTGCATTATCGCTGTCTTCACGGTCGCCCTGGTCGTCATCGTCAAGGTCAAGATCGCGAATGAAGTCGCGCGCTAGCGCGGCGAAAGCCTGTTGATTGTCGAGACCGGCCGCGGCCGCCATTGCGTCAAGCGAGGCGCCGGCTCTGGCTTCGAGGTCGTCGCGCCAGGTCTCCATGATGGATGCGGCGGCCGGCGGCGGGGTGCGCCCGGTGAGGCGTTCGCGCAACATCAGCGCGGCGACATCACCGACCGCAGTGTCGTCCTGCGCGCCCAGCTGTTCATAGCCCTTGTCGCTAATGGTCTTGTCGAGCGCGGCGGCGAGATTGTCGCCGACGCCTTTGAGGGCGCGTGCGCCAATCGCCTCGCAGCGGGCGTTTTCCAGCGCTGCAAAAATCGCCCGCGCTTCCGCGCCGCGTGGCGACAGCGCATCGTGGGCCGCCTCATCATGATGGGCTAGGCGCAGCGCCGCCGCATCGCCCTCACCGCGAGCGATGGCGGCGGCGGCGGCGTCAATCACGCGGGCGGGCAGGGGAATGCGCGCATTCTTGCCGCGCACGCTCGCATGCTCGCCGCCAAAAGCGACCTCGACATCATGCTGCGCTGACAACGCGCGCGTGGTGTGCAGAAGCGCGCGTTTGAAGGCCTCGCGGAGTTGTTCCTTTGGCGTCATCAACGCAACATAAGCGCCGCCCGGCAAAATCCCAAGCGGGATTTGCATGGGGGGTGAAATCGGTAAAATCTTAAACTATCGCCGTCATCCCGTGCGCAATGCGTCGCGAAGCGACGCTTTGCAGACACGGGATCTCGAACGGCAGGCGCTCTAACTGGGAGTGATCCCGGACCAGCGCAGCAATACTACGTATTGCATCGCATCCACTGGTGTCCGGTTTAAGTTAGTGGACTGGTTGCACGACATTGATTCTACTCGTTTCCAAGCATTTAGCGATGTTTTGGACACGAATGGAGATCAACGTCATGCGCCATCAAAATAGCGTGTTTCATC
>JAJFGE010000026.1 GCA_021776295.1 Hyphococcus sp. | reverse complement strand
AGCGGCCTTTTGATTGTTCCGCCTCAATATCGTCGCCGATCAGGCGGGCTTCTTCCTCGCCGTCCCAGACACCGCGGATTTTTACCTTCTCGCCATCCTCGCGCGCCGTCCACAGCTGTTTGCCGAGGCGCGTGGTGTTGGCGGCGATGAGGCCCGATGCAGCCCCGAGAATGGCCGGCGTTGAACGATAGTTGCGCTCCAGGCGGATGACCTTGGCGCCCGGAAAGTCTTTTTCAAACCGCAGAATATTTTCAACTTCCGCGCCGCGCCAGCCATAAATTGACTGGTCGTCATCACCGACGCAGCAAATATTTTTGTGCTTCTGCGCCAGCAGCCGCAGCCATAAATATTGCGCGACATTGGTGTCCTGATACTCATCGACCAGCATATAGCGGAAACGGTTTTGATACTCGGCGAGCACGTCGGGGTGGTTTTGAAAAATCGTCAGATTATGAACCAGGAGATCGCCGAAGTCGGCCGCGTTCAGCGTCGTCATCCGCGCCTGATAGGCTTTATAAAGACTAATCGCCTTGCCGTCGGCGAAATGATAAGCCTCATTGGCGGGGACTTTGTCCGGCGTCAGGCCGCGGTTTTTCCATCCGTCAATAACCATCGCGAGGCCGCGCCCGGTCCAGCGCTTGGAATCGATATTGGCCGCCTCAATAACCTGTTTGGCGAGGCGGGCGGTATCATCGGCGTCGAGAATGGTGAAGCTGGATTTCAGGCCCGCAAGCTCTGCATGGCGGCGCAAAATCTGCGCGGCGATGGAGTGGAAAGTGCCGAGCCATTGCATGCCCTCGACCGAGGGGCCGACCAGCGTCGCGATCCGTTCCTTCATCTCGCGGGCGGCTTTGTTGGTGAAGGTGACGGCCAATATCTGCCAGGCTTGCGCCCGGCCGGTGAACAACAGATGCGCCAGCCGGGTGGTCAGGGCGCGGGTCTTGCCGGTGCCGGCGCCGGCGAGCATCAACACCGGCCCCTCGGTCGCAACCACGGCGGCGCGTTGTTCTTCGTTTAAATCATCAAGGTAAGGCGTTGATCCATCAGAATTATCACCAGCATTGGACGGTCGCGCGCGGGCCATGGCGCGTTCGGAAAGGGTCTGTTTGCGGGCGGGATCGGTGGTCATCGCGATACTCTACTCAAAGGAGAACGATTCTGGAACATCCAGAAATATTCGAGTTTTCCGGAATTGCAAATCCGCCAAAGTTCGGGCCTATGGATTTGCTAATCTTCGGGTCAGAATGCGCCAACAGAAATTCACGCACCGCTTAGCCAGTCATGCCGATATCCCGCAGATTGTCGAAATCATGCGGGCGTCGATTGCGGAGAACATGAAGGAATTTCTGACCGAACAGGAAATAGCCGCCGCGCAGGAAACCATGGGTCTCGATAAGACGCTGATCGAGGACGGGACCTATTTCATCATTGAAACAGTAAAAGACGGCAAAACAATTCCCGTCGCCTGCGGCGGATGGGGCAAGCGACGGACGCTTTATGGCGGCGATCACACCAAAAGCCGCAACGACAGCCTTGCCGACCCGGCGGTGGATGCGGCGCGCATTCGCGCCATGTACACCGATCCGGACTGGACACGGCGCGGCATCGGCACGTTGCTGCTCGATCTCGGTGAGGCGGCGGCGCGCGCGGCTGGATTTCAACAAATTGAACTCGGCTCAACGGTTCCGGGCGAGCCGCTATATCTCGCGCGCGGCTATGTTGAGTTTGACCGCGAGGCCCATCTTGGCGCCAATGGGGCGGAAAATATCGTTATCCATATGCGCAAGGCGCTTTGAGCCGCCTATCCCTCAAGCAATACGGCATCTTGGATTCAGCCGGCCGCGACCTCATCTCGCAAATCAATACCGGTGCGCGCTTTTATATCGTCAAGCGCAGCATCACAGCCGTCATCGACAAAGGCGAGGTCATCAATCAGATAACGCAATGTGTCTTTGGCTTGCGACGGGTCCTTGCTGCGCATGCTGATGGTTATCTTCGCGGCGCGCTGATCTACAAAATAGGCGCCCGCCATATTGCGCCAGCGCACAGTGTTGGCCGTCCATCTAAACTCGGCCGTAGCAGCGGACAGCTTGTCGCCGGCTTCATTCCAGCCCTGGATTTTGAACTCAAACGGCTCGTCTTCTTTGCCGCCGGTGGGGTAAATTGACATGGTGACGACACAGACGGGTTTTTCGAACTGTATCGACAACGGCGCGTTCAGGTAATTCAGATAACCGGCGGAAAATTGTCCACTGGTCGGCGCTTCATAAGTGCACATGGTGTCGTAATAAAACAGACGCTTGCCGGTGCAAATCTGCCATGTCAGCCCCTTGCCAAATGTGACACCGAATTTGCCTGCATAGTCCTGATGGATGGTCTCGCCATGGTCTCCAGGCGGCGGCTCAAAGGTAATGACCGTATAAGGAGGCTCGCCGTGTGAGGCTTCAGCATCAGCAATGAAGGAAACAACCCTGCTATCGGTGGCGGGGTTGGTGTCTCCGTCCGGGTCGGGGCCGATGCCGTTTTCGTGGACTAGGTGATCTTCATGCTGGTGCGACGGGCTGTCTGCCTCATCCGGTGGATGGGCGAGGGCGACAGGCGGGGCCACAGCCAACAGGGCGCTGCATGCGATCACAATGAACGCCGATGGGCTATTTGTCGGTTGGGCGGCTTTGTCCATGGTTTCCCCCGCGGTGTGATAATACTATGACGCCGGCAGGCTTCCAAGTGCACAGGCAAATGCACTAGAGGATTGTATTATAAGCGGTCTTTAAGAGGGGTGTGTGATAGGGCCCGGCTCAGAAGCGGTTTTGGCCCGATAACGGCTTGGCGATCACGCGATTGCGATGTGACGCGTTGGGCCGATCAGGGTGTATTTCGGGCTCAACCGATATTGACCTGCGAAGGCTGAGTGCGGTTAATCGGCGCGCAAAACGGAGGGTGCAAAGCATGAAGTTATCAATTCGCCGCTATGGCGGCTGCCTGGGGCTAATTCTTCTGGGCGCGTGCGCCAATATCGATGCGCCGGCGACGACAGCGTCAGAAACTGTCACACAAGCGGCGGTCGAGACGACCAGGGCGGCGACGGCGGCTGAACGCATCAGGGCCGACGTGCTTTTTCTTGCTGACGATGCGCGTGAAGGGCGCGAGGCGGGTTCGCACGGATATCAGGAAGCAGCGGATTATGTCTCTATACGGATGGCTGAAATTGGATTGGAGCCGGTGGGCATAGATGGCTGGTTTCAACAGGTTCCGCTGCGCGCCAATAAGCCTATTCTTGAGAGCGCAGCTTTTGCGGTGACGAAAACCACTGGCGAAACCGTTGACCTTGCTCACCTTGATGACTTTCGTGTGTTTGTGTCGGCCGACAAAACGGAAATGGATATTATTGCGCCGGCGGTTTTCGTCGGCTTTGGCGTGCATGCGCCCGACCAAGGCCACGATGATTATGCCGGCCTTGATGTGAAAGGCAAAATCGTCGTCTATATCGGCGGCGCGCCGGACCGGTTCGATAGTGAGCAGCGGGCGCATTACAGTTCCAGGGGCGGTAAGGCTGAGGCGGCGGCCCGACATGGCGCGGTTGGCATTGTCTCCTTGTATTCCATCTCTGGTGAAAAAAGACTTCCGTGGGCGCGGCTGATTTCCAACCCAACCCGCACGCGGATGACATGGGTTCACCCCGATGGGCGTGCGGAGGTGTCTGGCGCCGGCCTTGGCGGCTCCGGCGTGCTTAATCCGGAAATCAGTCAGCTGTTGTTTGACGGCGCCGAGAAAACCTTCGCAGAAGTCCGCGCGGAAGTAGATACAAAGGGCGTTTCGCCAGCCGGGTTTGATCTTAATGTGACGATTTCGATGAAGGGCGCGCAGACATCAAAAGTTGTGACCAGCCCGAATGTTATTGGCCTCATTCCAGGCTCCGATCCGGATATGAAGAACGAGTATATTGTCCTCTCAGCGCATCTTGATCACACGGGCGTCAATCAAAAGAAAATCGATGCAGGCAAAGACGGGATCAATAACGGCGCTTTTGACAATGCCATGGGGGTTGCAACCATGCTTGAGGCTGCAACGCGGCTGCGTGAGGCCTCGCTTGGGCGCAGCATTCTTATTCTAGCGGTCACCGCCGAAGAAAAGGGCCTGTTAGGCGCCGGTTATTTCGCGCATTACCCGACGGTTGATGGCGTTGCTCTCGCCGCAAATGTCAATCTTGATATGCCGGTTGTATTGCATCCGTTTACGGATGTTATCGCCTTCGGCGCTGAGCGCTCGTCGATCGGGCCGATTGTGCGAGCGGCTGCGGCAAAAATGGACATCGCCCTTTCGCCTGACCCTATGCCGACGCAAAACCTTTTTGTGCGATCCGATCATTACCGGTTTGTGGAAAAGGGCGTGCCGGCGGTTTTTCTGGTCGTTGGATTTGCCAATGGCGGCGAAGAAAAAATCAACGATTTCATAAAAAACCACTATCACAAGCCGAGCGATGACACATCTTTGCCAATTCTATATGATCAGGCGGCGCGTTTTGCAGAAGTGAATTATAGGATCGCGAAGGACCTCGCCAATGTCGAAGAGCGGCCGCATTGGAACAAAGGCGATTTCTTTGGCGAATTATTTTCCGGGAAATAGAACTTGGCGCCTAGACCATCGGGCGTTTAATAGGAATCGCCCGATGATCTAGATGAAATACGGCCCGGCAGCGCCGGGCCGGTTATTATTTGATTTCATAAATCAGCGTGATGCTGGCGGTGACGTTGGATTCTCCAGCCGCCAGGGGGACTGATGCGTCGGCTTCCATCGCCATGCGCGCTTGCATCGGCCGGGGCGAGGGGGCTTGCGCATACCCGTCCTGGATGGTCATCAGGCGGCCAAGATCAACGCCGGCCGCATTGGTCAGGAGTTCGGCTTTGGCTTTCGCATCCTTGACCGCATCTTTACGTGCGGCTGCATAAAGCGGCTTTGGATCGGCAAACACAAATGAGATGCCGCCAAGAGAGTTGGCGCCCGATTGCACCGTCTGATCAATAACCGCGCCGGCGTCGTCAAGATTGCGCAAGCGAACCGTTACTGTGTTCGATGCGACGTAGCCGATGATGCGCGGGCTGGCGCGGTTCTGCTTATAGTCGTAACGTGGATTGACCGAGAGCCCTGATGTTTGAATATCTTTGTTGGCGACGCCAAGCTCTTTCAGCTTGTCGATGGTTGCTTTCATCGCCGCAGAATTTTTGCGCAACGCGCCGCCTGCGGTGTCGTCATCGGACTGCACGCCGATAGAGATGACCGCCATGTCGGGAACGGCGCTGGCGCGGCCCTCGCCATTCACAGTGATCGTGCGTGCAGCCTCGCTAGTTTGCGCAACCGCCTCCGGTGCGGCGGCGCACGCCGTCATCAGTGCGGCGGCTGCGGCGGTAAATAACGCCTTTTGAATGCCCATAAGTCCTCCTT
>JAJFGE010000025.1 GCA_021776295.1 Hyphococcus sp. | reverse complement strand
TCAGCTTACGATCAACCTGATTGAAGCCGACATTGTCCCACTCCCGGCTGCGCTGCCGTTATTCCTTGGCGGTCTCGGTTTGATGGGGTTCGTCGGCAAGCGTAAAAAACGCGCGTAACCGAATCTGACTCGCACACCAGCGCGTTCAGCCCGCAGCTTTAGACTTTCCCGAGCCGAACAACCGGCTTCGCAAGGTTGTCCGCTGCGGCATGGCGGCTATGTTTTCAAGTTTTCGAAGCGCGTCTTCGGGAGATGAAAATTCCGGCACCACAAGCCCCATGGAAAAAATCATCTTCGCCGCATCCTCAACGCTCATGCTTAATATGCGCATGTCATGGCGCGGAAGGAACAATAAAAACCCTGAGGTCGGGTTAGGCACGGTCGGAACAAACAAGGCAGTCAGCTCTTCACCCTGATCGTCGAGAAGGCTGGCGACCTCGCCCTTGGTTTCTCCAACGAGAAACGCCATCGCCCAAGAGCCGCGACGGGGATATTCAACTAACGCAACCTGCTTAAACGAGCGCTCGGACTGTTGCAGCGCGGTCTCAAAAACATTTTTGAAGAATTTGTAAAGATTGCGCACCACGGGCAGCGATTCAAACAGCTGCTCCCAGCCGGAAACAATCGACCGGCCGACAAAATTCTTGGTGACCGCGCCAAGCAGAACCAGTGCGACAAAAGCGATGAGGATGCCAAAACCAGGCAAAACTTGCAGGAAGGTTTCAATTGTGCTGCCGCCGTCGGGAAGCGTGGTCTTCACAAAGGCGTCGAGTTTCGCCATCGGCCCGGTCACAAACCAGTAGACCAGTGCGATGGTGATGCCGACGGGAGCGGCGATCACCACGCCGGCCAGAAAACTCGACCGCAGCCCGCTCCATAGGCCAGGCTTTTTGGGCTGAATCAGCGGCGCGTGGGCGCTGTGGTCAGCTTTATCATTCGAGGTGGTCTTCTCGTCGCTCATTCTACAGTTTGCCCACTCATCAGGTTAACAATACAAGCCATTCACATAGCACCGAAAAATCGACTTTGCGTGATGTCGATAAACATTTTATCAATAGATGGGCGATTTTTTCGCCGCAACAATGGGTATGGCCGCACTGTTGGGCGAATAAACGCCGTTCCGGCGGCGCAACCTGGGAGAATTCATGGTCACCATGAGGCAGGCATTGGCGTTGATAGCCACGGCCAGTCTGGCGGCGGCGGCAGTCGTGGCGGTGGTTTTTCAGGACAATATCACCCGTTTCAACATCAATCCGCGCATTCCTTACCAAATTTACACACCCCCGCCGCCGCCCGCCTATGGCGCTCGCGGCGCCTGGGTTTTATGGCCGAGCCAGGCCGGCGCCGGGCTTGCGGACGTGTTTTACGTCCATTCCTCGACCTTTTCCGCCCGCAGGCATTGGAACGCGCCGCTCAACGCAAAAAAAGCCGACGCCCTCCTGCGACAAGTGGCTGCGCCCAATGAAGCCGGGCCGTTCATGGGGCTCGGAGCGGTCTATGCGCCGCGCTATCGCCAGGCGACATTGTTTGCCAATTTCACCCATAAATATGACGGGCTTGCCGCACGCGAACTGGCTTATGGCGATATTGAGGCGGCTTTTGAAGTTTTCCTGAAAGAGCGAGGATCGGAGCGGCCATTCCTCTTGGTCGGCTATGGCCAAGGCGGATTGCATGTTCTCGGCTTACTGCAATATCGTATTGCCAAGGACGACGCCTTACGCACCCGCCTTGCCGCTGCTTATGTGATCGGCGAGCCGGCGCCGATGTCGATATTCGACAATCGGCTCGCGGCAATCCCACCCTGTCGCACGCCCGGCGATATTCGTTGCGTGGTCTCTTATATCGACCTCGAGCCGGCATTCGACGATGACCGGCGGCGTTTTCGAGATCGTTCGCTGGTTTGGAGCGATGACAAGACGCTCGCGCCTCTTCCCGCATCCCCCTTGCTATGCGTCAACCCGCTAATCTGGACGCTCAATGAACAGCCGGTCAGCGCGGAAATGCATATTGGCGCCGCCTCCGCGACCGGGCTGCGAATGGGCGTAACGCCGCCAGCCATCGCCAAAGCCATCGGCGCTCAATGCGTCAACGGCATTCTCACCGTCGACCGGCCGCAACAGAAGTTCTTGCGCCGCAAACACTGGTTCGGCGATCAATGGCGGGTGCAGGATTTCAACCTGTTTTATCATGACCTGACGGCCGATGCGACGCGCCGCGTCCAAAACCTTGACCGCGCTCTGGAACAAGAAGCGCTGGTTTTGGCGCCGATTGAACAAGCGGTTGATCTTAAGGTCAGTCCCATCAATAAGGCTCCTGAATAGTCAACATCCGACATCGCAACCTCGAAGGCAGCCATGAAACCCGTTCGCAAAGTTATCATTCCCGTCGCCGGTCACGGTACCAGAGTGCTGCCCGCCACCAAATCCATTCCAAAAGAATTGCTGCCATTGGTGGACCGGCCGCTGATCGACTATGTCGTGCGCGAAGCCTTTGACGCCGGCATTGAACATGTGGTGCTGGTGACCGGGCGCGGCAAAGGCGCCATCGAAGATTATTTCGATCACGCCTTCGAGCTTGAGGCCGGCCTGGAGGCAAAGAACAAATCCGAAATCCTGGCGCGGGTGCGCAAGCCTATCCCCAAAGCCGGCTCGATTTCCTACACCCGCCAGCAGGCGCCGCTCGGCCTTGGCCATGCGGTGTGGTGCGCGCGCGATATTATCGGCGACGAACCGTTTGCGGTCTCCCTGCCTGACGTCGTTATCGATGCTGCGCCTTCGGCGCTGGCGCAAATGGTCAGCGAATATGAAAAGACCGGCGGCAATATTATCGCGGTTGAAGAAGTGCCGATCGAGGACACCAACAAATATGGCGTGGTAGCGGCGAAGGGAAAGCGCGAAGGCAGATCTTTTGAGATATCCGCGATGGTCGAAAAACCCGAGCCCGCAAAAGCGCCGTCCAATCTCGCCATTACCGGGCGGTATATTCTGCAGCCGGAAATCTTTGGATTGCTGGAAAAAACCGCACACGGCGCCGGCGGAGAAATCCAACTGACCGATGCGATGGACGCGCTGATCACGCAGCAATCATTTTACGCCTACGAATTTGATGGCGTCAGTTATGATTGCGGATCGACGCTAGGGTGGCTGACAGCAAACGCCGCACTGGCGCTGAAAAACCCTGAACTAGGCACGGCGTATAAAGAATTTTTGAAGTCGCAACTATAGAGCCAGCTGCTCTGTGTGCTTGCCGCAAGCCATCCCCCATACGGCTGGCTAAGGTACGCACAAATCTCGTTTTGTCACTTGAAACCGTCAGGACATGTTGAATCGCCGCGAGACCCCCATCGCCCCTTCGGGGCACTTCCCCCGTAAACGGGGGAAGAATAACCTCGCCAACAGCACGGCCTAATTCCTCCTCCGCCCCGACCGCGAAGGCGGTCGAATCATAATTAGCGCGCCTTCGCGCGCGGGCGGGGGAGGTGTCCGCGAAGCGGGCGGAGGGGCCCGTCGTCGGAAGGGAATCGAAACGTCAGTATGGGAAATCCAACGTCCATAAGATGTGTTGCTTACCTTAAATCCTGAGGGCCTACTGAGCGCCAGCAACGCGTTACTTAGTACCACGCAGCGTTGAACGAATGGGTTCAACGCGATGACGGAGAAAATGGCCAGGAATTCGCACAACTTATTGGAATTCGCAGGTGCAAAAAATACAACCCAGAGAGGGTAGTCTTCCATAAAACCTATATTTGGTGAAAAGTTATCCTTACGCTTTTCAGCGGCCTTACACTCTCTCCAATGTCGACATGCGGCCTTAACGACAGGCGATTGGCTCCTTTAAACAACGGACATCGCGAACACTCATCAAGGCCCTTTCGGCGTTCATGCGCAGGGAATGCGAATTCGCCTCGCGTGGGCTATTTGACATTGTGAATCCTTGCGCCGTGCTCGGTCCCATTCAGTTGGCTGTCGCGGCGCGTATAAACCCGCAACCGGCGCTCGTCAGAGTGAAACGCCCGGCCCGAAAACCACGGCTGCTTTTTGGGCTGGCGTTTGGCTGCGATTTGCGTGGCTCTAGGCACCCTCGCCGATAAATCCGTGCAAGGAGCTTCGCGCTTTGGCAATCCGGTCGATATCGAGAATATCTTTTAAAAACCCCTCGAACTGGCCAAGCGCAATCATGTTCGGTCCGTCCGACGGCGCTTTGTCCGGATCGGGATGGGTTTCGGCAAACACCGCCGCGACGCCGACGGCCGCCGCCGCACGCCCAAGGCTCGGGGCGAATTCGCGTTGACCGCCGGATGTCGTCCCTCCGCCGCCCGGAGTTTGCACCGAATGGGTAATATCGAACACCACCGGACAGCCGGTCTCGCGCGCCATGATCGGTATGCTGCGGAAATCACTGACCAGCGTATTGTAGCCGAAGCTGGCCCCCCGCTCGGTCACCAGGATGCGATCATTACCGGCGCTGCGGATTTTCGCGACCACGTTCGCCATATCCCACGGCGCCAAAAACTGGCCCTTCTTGACTTTCACGACCCGCCCGGTCTGCGCAGCGGCAATCAGAAGATCGGTCTGGCGGCACAGGAATGCCGGGATCTGCAACACATCGACCGCTTGGCCGGCCGGCGCACATTGCTCCGGCTGATGCACATCGGTGACGACGGGAAGGCCGATGCTCTCACGGATTTCAGCAAAGATCGGCAAGGCCTCGCTCATGCCGATACCGCGCGCCGAACCGGCGCTGGTGCGGTTGGCTTTGTCGAAGGAGGATTTGAAAATCAGCCCGACGCCGAGGCGTTTCGATATCTCCTTAAGTGCGGCCGCGCATTCAAGCCCATGGTTGCGGCTCTCCAACACGCAAGGGCCCGCGAAGACGGTCAGCGGCAGCGCATTGCCGATCTCGATCGTCGCGCCGCCAACGCTGATGGTGACGATATTGCCGGCCCCGGCCATATCTTGCTCCGTTCATAACTGCCCCGTGGCATTCTTAGCCAACATCCCTTAAATGACCTGAGCCTGTGCTGAGGGCAATAGGCTGGCGGCCAGTTAGCGCGTCTGTGGAGCGTAAATGACGAAGCATATCGATATTGCATCCGAGGTCATCGATCTTGAGATTCTCGGCCTGAGGGCGCTTAAAAATGCGCTCGGCATGGGGTTTTCGGATGCTGTTGAGACCCTGCGCCAAGCCGATGGCCGGGTGGTTGTCAGCGGCATGGGCAAATCCGGCCATGTCGCGCGCAAGATCGCGGCGACGTTTTCCTCCACCGGATCACCGGCTATTTTCGTCCATCCGGGCGAGGCCAGCCATGGCGATCTCGGGATGATTTCCGGCCAGGACGTGATCCTCGCTCTGTCCAAGTCCGGCGAGACCAACGAGCTGGGCGACCTTCTGGCCTATGCGGCGCGGTTTTCCATTCCGATTGTGGCAGTCACCTGTCAGCCCGCCTCAACGCTGGCCAAGGCGGCGACGGCGGCGCTGATCCTGCCGCCGGCCAAAGAAGCCTGCGGCGAGACAAGGGCGCCGACAACATCGACGACGATGATGATGGCGGCGGGCGATGCACTGGCGATTGCGCTATTGCGCGACCGCGGATTTACCGCTGATGATTTTCAAGGCTTCCATCCCGGCGGCAATCTCGGCGCCGCTCTGCGCCGGGCATCTGATCTTATGCATGGCGCCGACCGGCTGCCGCTGGCGACCATATCGACGCCGATGATGGATCTGGTGAAAATTATTTCCGCCGGCGGGTTCGGTTGCGCCGGGATTGTCGATGATAATCAGGCGCTGGTCGGCATCACCACCGACGGCGATCTGCGTCGTCATTATGGCGGCGATATTTCGAAACTGACAGCTGGCGACATCATGACCGAATACCCGCGCACCGCGCCGCCGGAGGCGCTGGCTGGCGATGTCCTGGCGCTGATGAGCCGGGAGAAAATTACCGCGCTGTTTGTCGTCAAAGACAAACGCCCGGTCGGCATCATCCATGTCCATGACTGCCTATCGATCGGCGTGCTTTAACTGATATACCAAGCCGTATAGATGAACACCCAACCCCGCTAAAAATGGGGGATTACCCTCCGTCGCCTTCGGTGACACCTCCCCCGCCCGCGCGCGAAGGCGCGCTAATTATGATTCGACCGCCTTCGCGGTCGGGGCGGAGGAGGAAATAGGTTGTGCTTTTGGCAAAGTTATTCTTCCCCCGTTTACGGGGGAAGTGTCAGCGAAGCTGACGAAGGGGGCCTTGCGACGGTTAGGGTCAACGCAAGTTTGTATTAACCCGGCGCGCGCGGAATTTCGACCAGCCGTTGGTTCTTAATCACCACAATCCGGTCCATGCGTTTGGCGAGGCGCTGATCGTGGGTTGCTATCAGCGCCGACAACCCTTCATTGCGAACAATTTTCAACAGCGCGTCAAAGACGACGTCGGATGTTTTTGGATCAAGATTACCGGTCGGCTCATCTGCAAGCAGCAGGTCCGGGCTGTTGGCGAGCGCCCGCGCGATGGCGGTGCGTTGTTGCTCACCGCCAGAAAGCTGTCCCGGCTGATGCGTCAACCGGTCGCCGAGCCCGAGCGCGGTTAACAGTCTTGACGCTTCCGTCACGGCGGCCTTTTTCTTGACGCCGGAGATCAGCAAAGGCAGCGCCACATTATCAACGGCGGAAAACTCCGGCAGAAGGTGGTGAAACTGATAGACAAAACCAAGCGCATCGCGCCTGATCCGGGTGCGCTCCGCATCATTTAGTTTTGATGTAGCAACGCCGGCGACAAAAACCTCACCCGCGGACGGCGCTTCGAGCAGGCCGGCAATATGCAACAGCGATGATTTGCCCGAGCCCGAAGGCCCCAGCAGCGCAACCGTCTCGCCGCGCTTCAGTTTAAAACTGACATCTTCGATAATCACCAAATCGCCATAGCGGCGGGCAATGGCGTCAAGTCGCAAGGCGTCGGCGTTAGTGTTGGTCATAAAATTACCACCACGCTCATATCTGGCCCTATTCATATCTCAGCGCATCAACCGGATCGAGCCGGGCGGCGCGCCATGCGGGATAGATGGTCGAGGCAAACGACATCAACAACGCCCAGCCGGCAATGGTAATGACTTCGTCGATCTGCATTTCTGCTGGAATTTGCTGGAAGAAATATATCTCCGCATTGAAAAGATCGGTCCCAAAAATACTCGATAAAAAGCCCTCAATCGGATCAATATAGGTCACGAACAAAGCCCCGAGCGTGACGCCGGCGAATGTCCCCAAAACGCCGATCAGCGCGCCGGAGATAAAGAAAATCCGCATCACCGCGCCTTGCGTCGCCCCCATAGTGCGCAAAATCGCGATGTCGCCGGTCTTGTCTTTAACCAGCATCACCAGGCCGGTAATGATATTGAGCGCTGCAATTGCCACAATCAGCATCAAGATTAAACGCATGACATTGCGCTCAATTTTCAGCGCTTCAAAATACGGCCCGATGATCCGGGTCCAGTCGGTGATCGACCGCTCGCCGACAATCGCCTCAATGGCCGGCAGATATTGCGCAAAGCCGTCAGGGTCGGCGACCCGCACTTCAATCTGCGCACTGGCGCCGGACGCCTTAAAAAACAGATTGGCCTGTTCAAAAGGCATAAAGATAATCGTTGAATCATATTGTGAGTTATCAACCTCAAAGACTGCGCCAATAAGGTATGTTTTTGAACGCACCGGAATGCGGCCAAATGCGGTTTCCGACCCGCCATTGGTCGTCAGTGTGACGGCGTCGCCAGCCTGGGCGCCAAGGGCGCCTGCTAAGCGGGCGCCAATAGCGATCTTGCTGCCGCCATTTTTGCCTTCGCCATAATCATCGAGGCTTCCCGACTTTATGTTTTCGGCATCGGCAATGTCTTCAATATCGAGAAGGTCGCTCCTGCGCATGCCCCGCACCAGCGCCACCTCGCCGCCGCCGGGCGTGGTGATATAGGCCGGCGCCTGTATCAGTGGCGCCGCGTTCACAACGCCGCCGATTTTTTCGATGTCGATAATGAGATCGTCCATCACGCTCGTATCGTCATAGAGCTGGACGAATATATGGCCGTTAAGGCCGAGCATCTGTTCAAGCAGCTTGGCGCGGAAGCCCTGCATCACCGACATGACGATGATCAGCGTCGCCACCGCCAGCATAATCCCCGCAAAAGCGATGATCGAAATCAGCGAAACGCCCTTGCCCGAGCGCGTCGCGCCAAGATAACGCCGCGCCACCATCCATTCAAAAAATGAGAAAGGCGATATGCCGGCCGAGCGTGGTTTGGTTCGCGGCGTCATAGAATTCTGCAAAACAACTCCGTTTCAAACCGATCTAAGGGCGTCCCGGCGGTCTGTCCACCTATCGCGCCGGGCAGAAAATTGAAAACCGGTTTTTCGACCGGCGCTCTAGTCGTAGCGCAGGGCTTGCTGAACCAGCCCGGCGACATGAGCCGCCACGCTATCAATGGCGACTTCGCTGCGATCACCATCCGCCCGGCATTTAAATTCCGCTTCACCGGATTTGATCCCGCGCGGTCCGATTACAATTTGGTAGGGCAAGCCGATCAGGTCCATGCGCGCAAACTTCTCGCCGGCGCGCGCTGCCGTGTCGTCATAAAGCACTTCAACGCCAGCAGCCTCCAATGCGCGATAGATCTTCTCGCATGCCGCATCCGTCGCCTCATCGCCGGCTTTTAAATTAATCAGCCCGACATGATAGGGCGCAACCGCCATCGGCCATTTGCACCCCTGCTCATCATGGAACGCCTCAATCACCCCGCCGACAAGTCGCGAGACGCCGACGCCGTATGAACCCATTTGTAGCGCGATATCCTTGCCGTCGCCCCCCGCAACAACCGCCTTCATCGGTTTTGAATATTTCTCGCCAAAGAAGAAAATATGCCCGACCTCAATGCCGCGCGCCGATATACGGTTTTGTTCCAAAACCGATTGTTCAAACTCATCGGCATCGTGCATTTCATCAGTCGCTGCATAAAGCGATGTGAACCGATCAACGATGGGTTGCAGATCCGCGCTGAAGTCAGTGTCTTTTCCGGGGATAGGCAATTCGATCAGTTGTCGGTCGCAGAACACCGCGCTCTCGCCGGTATCGGCCAGAATGATAAATTCATGGCTCAGATCGCCGCCAATCGGACCGGTGTCAGCGCGCATCGGGATCGCCTTCAGGCCCATCCGCGCGAAAGTCCGCAAATAGGCGGTAAACATTTTATTGTAGCTGCGCCGCGCCGCCGCCTCGTCGAGGTCAAACGAATAGGCGTCCTTCATCAAAAATTCGCGGCCGCGCATCACGCCAAAGCGCGGACGCACCTCGTCGCGAAACTTCCATTGAATATGATAGAGAAGCTTGGGCAAATCCTTATAGGACTTCACCCCGGCGCGAATAATTTCGGTGATCATCTCTTCGTTCGTCGGCCCAAACAACATTTCGCGCCCGCCGCGGTCTTCGATGCGCAACATCTCTTTGCCATAGGCGTCATAGCGCCCGCTCTCGCGCCACAGCTCCGCCTGCTGGATGGTCGGCATCAATATCTCAACGGCGCCGGCGCGGTTTTGCTCCTCACGGACAATTTGTTCGATCTTTTTCAAAACCCGAAAGCCGAGCGGCAACCACGAATAGATCCCGGCGCCGGCCTGGCGGATCATGCCCGCGCGCAGCATCAGCCGGTGCGAGGCGATCTGCGCATCGGCAGGGGTTTCCTTCATGACGGGCAGATAAAATTGGCTCAGGCGCATGGGACGGACCGGTTGCTTCTACGCTTTGCCTTCTAGAGCACTTCCCGAAAAGTGGGAACCGGTTTTCGGAGAAAGGCGTGCGGAACGGACGCTCACCGGCAAGGGCGCTCGGCGGCGGCCTCGCTAGCGGCAAAGCGCGCCATAGTGGCAGGGCTCTGCGGGGCGTCAGCGCCATTAACCGGTTTGGCCTGGTTAGCGATCTTGCGCCACTGGTCCGGGTCCAACCGCTCAGGCGCGCTCATAATGACGTAGTTTTCCGCATCCGCATTCGCAACGCAGTCCTCACGCCCGATCAATATCGTGCGCGCATAAGAAACCCCGACAACGTAAATCAGCGCCAGCGCCAACAGGAACAATCGCATATCAATTCGCCTCCGAGCAGAAGGCGCCGGTATTAACGATGCGCGTTCCGCTTTCATCAAGCTTCAGATCAAACCGCATAAGCAGACGCTGGCTGGCCCAGCCGGTTGCCCGCTTGGGCCGAAACACGATCACCGGACCGCCGGCCTCAGCTGCCGTTTCCGGACGAGCCCGGATCAGCGCGCCGCTATTGGCCGCAAGAAGGTAGGTGGTCCCGCGCGTCACACACGCGTCCGGACGGGTAAAGATCGCCACGGCCCCAACGCCAACGAGGACATATCCGGCGCAAACCAAGGCAACAAAAAGACGTCTCGCTATCATACGAGACGCCGTTGCATCGATTATGCCTGTTTAGCCCGCGAATGCGTTAACCAAGCGCGATCAATCGCGCCGCGAGACAATAAATGGTGCGGCCGAGAAGACTCGAACTTCCACGGGTTGCCCCACAGCGACCTCAACGCTGCGCGTCTACCAATTCCGCCACGGCCGCAAGCCAGTTGGCGAGCGGCGGAGATAGCAAATGGCTATCGGGTTGGGAAGCCTGAAAGTGCCGGAAAATTGGCGCGCCTTCTCGGCCATTCTCAACCGTTTGCACTCATCGCCGCCAAATGGGATAAATGCGCACCATGCCACTCAAACCAGAGCGCCACCCTTTGCAAAGCACCCGGTTAATCCACCCGCCTGCCCTTGCCGGCCTGAAAACCGCGACATCGGCGCAATGGGCGGTCTCGCCTGGCTATGTCGGCTATGAGGAAGCGGTCAGCATCATGGAGACCCGCGCCGCCGACATTCGCGCCGGCGCGGCGCCGGAGCTGGTTTGGCTGTTGGAGCACCCGCCGCTTTATACGGCGGGAACTGGCGCCAAGCCTGACGATCTGCTGGCGCCGGACCGGTTTCCGGTGTTCAAGGCCAGCCGCGGCGGTCAGTACACCTATCACGGGCCCGGACAGCGGGTTGCCTATGTGATGCTCGACCTGGAGCCGCGCGGCAAAGACATTCGCCGCTTCGTGTTCGGGCTTGAGGAATGGATTATCGAGACCTTGGCTGAGTTCGGCGTCCGCGGCGAGCGGCGCGAAGGCCGTGTCGGCGTCTGGGTTGACCGCACCGCGCCGGGCGGGCCGCTGCGTGAAGATAAAATCGCCGCCATTGGCGTGCGCATCCGGCGCTGGGTGTCGTTTCACGGCATCTCCATCAATGTTGAGCCGGAGCTGTCGCATTTCACCGGCATCACCCCTTGCGGCATTGACGAGGCCGGTCTCGGCGTCACCAGCCTGGTCGATCTCGGCCTGCCGGCGACCCTCGATGATTTGGATGCGGCGCTTAAAACCGCTTTCGAAAAAACCTTCGGCAAGGTGTGCGACGCCGACGCGCCGGCGTGAAGCCAAGACCGTTTCGCGCCGCAGCGTAGGCCGTCGCAGCGGCGCGTTCCTGCGAAACATTAAAGCTGGTTAATCTTATCCTCGAAGCCAAAATTCCAAAGGAATTAGCAACTTCTCGACGTTTTTCTGTATTACTGGTTAAGATGGGCGAACCGTGAGGCGAATATGATGACTGCGAACTATCTTGTATCCTTATTGGCTAGCGCCGGAGCCTTGGCTTTGGCCAGCGGCGCCTTTGCCCAAAACGCGGAACCGGACGCCGAAGTCGAGCCGGTCGCGATTCCCGAATTGGCCCCGGCCGTGCTCAGCGCCGAACCTGTCCCAGCCCAAACGGCGAACACTGAAGAACAAGCGCCGCAGACGGCCGCACCGCTCAGCGAAGACGAAACTGCTGACATGCTGAATTCGCGCCAGCAGCTGCAACAGACCTTCACTTTAAAACGCACCATCGACGGCAATGTTGTCGAGACCGAAAAACGCACCGTCACCTATTCACGCAACCAGCCCTATCGTGAGACCGAGGCCGGACGGACGGCGCTGCAAAAACTTCAAGCCGCGTTTGACGGAGAGGTCCTGACCCGGACGGAAGCGTTTGAAGAGGCCAAACTCGATTTCACCATCGCCGACACAAATCTTGACGGCGCGATGACCGCCGATGAGTTTATCACCCTGGTCAATAGCTGGCGCGAAAATGGCGCGAGGCAGGCCGAAGCGCCAACCCAGGAAGTTGCGCGACAACGCGAATTTGAAGCCTTCCTGCTTGACGTTAACCCCGAAGCCGCGCGCGAACAGAACCAGACCCATGTCCGTGAAAAATTCGCCTTTATGTCCGGCGCATCACTAACCGTCACGCGCGAGGATTATATCCGCGAATATCTCCTCGACTTCGATGCGATGGATGAGGACAAAGATACGCTGCTTAAGGGAATGGAACTGATGCGCTTTCGCGCGCTCAATCGCGGCGAAGCGCTTGAGATGTAGCCTGTGCCCCGCCCATCAGGCGCATAAACTCTGCAACCGCAGTAAAATCTTTCTGCAATTGTTGCTCGCGGGCTTTCGCCTCCGCGTCGGCGCCCCATCGTTGCTCCTGAAAATGCTCATCAAGCCGCGAGGCGGCGAATATGTCGTTCACCGGCCAGGCGGCTTTCCATAGCGCCAGGGCGAGAACCGCCGAGCCTGAAATTTTTGTCGCCGTATAAATCCCGAACAACATGAAAGCCGCCGACCCCTCAAGCACGCGCCGGATTTGGCATACCGCCGTATCCGGTTGAGCAACCGCAACGACGCCGCTGGCCAGAGCGAGCATGGCGTCAAATTCGCGGTCCAGCCAATCAGTATAAGGGTCCCAGACTTGCCTTTGGCGCTCAACCAACGCCGCTGGCGTCTCGGCGCGGTAGCACAACAGATCCGAGCCCAGAAAGCTGAGGATTTCAGCGCACCATTCCGCAGCGCCCGTATCACCTGCATCAATGGCCGCGCTAAGCAACGCCGTCAGCGGCATGGTCTGGCGCTCAATAAACTCGCCTTGCGCGCGCCACTCCGCCGCTACTGCGGCGGCGAGATTTTCGTTCGGCGCGATAAGCGCCGTGCGCCCCGGCGTGCGCGCCTGACGGCCATCGAGCATAACGCCATAGCCCTCCCCCAGAGGCTTCACGGCGACGTCTTTATAGATACGCTTTATACGGACCGGATGGCTCACCCGTGCAAATCTTCAGGCCACTGACAGGTTGCGCGGGCGTCAAACGAGAAGAACTTCCAGGTCTCTGCCATATGACCGGTCAATGGCGCACTCAGCGTCATCTTGCGTCCGGTCTTTGGATGCGGAAACGTCATCGCGCGGCAAAAAAGATGCAGCTTGCCAGATACGCCCTCAATATGCGCCGCCGCGCCGCCATATTTTCCATCGCCAACCACCGGACAGTCTATCGCTGTCGCATGCACCCGCAGCTGGTGGGTGCGCCCGGTGATCGGCCGCATGGCGAGAAACGCGACCGGCCCCGCATCATCAAGCACCTGATAGTCGGAGACAGCTTTTTTGGCGCCCTCGCCATCAGCGGCGACGACGCGTTCGGTATCACCGTCCTGGCGGCGCACCATGCGCTTGGCGATAGGCATATCGATGGTGCCTTCGCGCGGACGGGGAACGCCGGCGGTCAGCGCCCAATAGGTCTTTTCGACATCATGGCCCTTAAACGCCTGTCCGAGCTTTTGAGCTGCAAGGCGGGTCTTTGCGACCAGCATCAACCCGCCAGTATCCTTATCCAGCCGATGCACCAGGCGCGGTTGCTCCCCATCCGTTGCTAACGCCGCCAGCATGGCGTCGAGGTGGCGGCTGGTTTTGGTGCCGCCCTGCACCGCCAGGCCAAATGGTTTGTTGAGAGCGATGATTTCATCATCTTCAAACAACACCATCTTTTTGAGTTCCGCCGCATCTTCCGGGCTTACCTTGGTTTGCCGCGGCTGACGCGGCTCCGGCGCCTCGTCGGACAATGGCGGTATGCGCACATCCTCGCCGGTCTCAAGGCGGCGGTTTGATTTGACGCGGCCGCCGGCGACACGGATCTGGCCTTTGCGTAAATACTTCTCCAGCTCTCCATGACGCACCATTGGGAAATACACCTTGAACCAGCGGTCAAGACGCATGCCGTCCTCATCTTGCGTTACGGTTTTGATCTGTACACCGCTCATAAGATTTGCCTGCCCAATCCCAGCCCGCCGAGCAGTCCGGCAATAGCCAGAAAAATCGACGCCAATAAATATGCCGCCGCAATCATCACCGTGCGGTCGCGATAAAGCGTGACGACATCAAGCGAGAAGGTCGAAAAGGTGGTGAAGGCGCCGAGCAGACCAACGGTCAGAAAGAGCCGCAAAGCCGCGCTATGGGGCTCATGGCGCGACAGCCAGACAATTAGCAAGCCCATGATAAACGAGCCCGAAACATTAGCGAAGAGCGTCCCCCATGGGAAATTCGGGCCTAAAAAGTGCAGCGCCACGCGCGACACCCCGTGACGGGCCATAGCGCCAATCGCGCCGCCCGCACCGACCGCCAGCCAGATAACACCGCCACTCATTTCTTAATCCTCATCAGCGGCATCAGGATTAACCCTAAAAATGATTGATCCTCAACACCTTGCAGGCCGATTTTCATATCCGAACGACGCTCCGCCGGGCTGCGCGAGGCAAATACCCGGTCCCACAGGCTTAAAAGCGATGCGTAATTGGAATTGGTGTCACGATCAATCGCATGGTGATGAATCCAGTGGATTGACGGCGTCACCATGATCCGCGACAGCCCCGCCTCAAACGCCTTTGGCAGGCGCAGGTTGGAGTGATGAAACACCGCGCTGCAAAGCAGTAAGATTTCAAAAATAATCACCGTCGTGAGCGGCAGCGCCAGAACCATGATCGGGATCAACCGCAACGCCGCTGAGAGAACAACCTCGCCGAGGTGAAAGCGCAGCGCGCTGGTGGTGTCGAGAAACTCATCACGGTGATGAACTTCATGCAGCCGCCACATCCACGGGACGCGGTGATAGGCGCGGTGAAGCCAGTAGGTCCAGATATCGAGAAGCACAAGATCAACGGCGAGCACTGCGAGCGCAACCGCGCCCATGGTCATCGCGTCCGGGCGTTGCCAGATCAGATGGTTGACGCCCCATGCGGTCAACGGCGCAACGATAAACGGCGCGGCGAGCATCACGATTAGCCACAGACCTGCATTGCGCAACAGCCGCGCCTTTGAGCTTGGCGGCGGCGCAGCGGCGGCGATGCGTTCGGCGATAAAAAAGCCCGCAAACCACACGCCGATGATTGCTACTTTTGCGGCAAGAAGCGTTTCAAGCGTCATTTCAGAGGGCCGCCCGGTCGTTACTTTTATTCATTGTTTTGTTTTTTCTCGCGGCGTTTGCGCGCCCAATAATCAAGCCGCTTTGCAATTTCCTTGTCAAAACCAAAGGAGGTGGGATGGTAGAATTGTTGGCGCTCCATGTCAGGCGGAAAGTAATTCAGCCCGGCAAAGCCATCGTCCATGTCGTGATCATAGACATAGCCATCGGAATAGCCGAGCGACTTCATCAGTTTCGTCGGCGCGTTCATCGCATGTTGCGGCGGCGCCAGCGATCCGGTCTCGCGCGCGGCGGCCTTGGCTTTTTTGAACGCCACATGAGACCGGTTCGATTTTGGCGCGCTGGCGAGATAACTCACCAACTGCCCGATGGCGATTTCTCCCTCCGGCTGGCCGAGAAATTCGTATGCGTCCTTTGCCGCGACCGCGATGGGAAGCGCTTGCGGGTCGGCATTGCCGACATCTTCAGACGCGATGACCACCAGACGGCGCAAAATAAAACGCGGATCCTCACCACCCACCAGCATCCGCGCCGCCCAATAAAGCGCGGCGTCCACATCCGAGCCGCGGATCGATTTTTGCAACGCGCTGGCGAGATTATAATGCGACTCCTCGCCCTTATCGTAGATCGGCGCGCGGCGTTGTATGATAGAGCCAAGCTCGCCCGGCTCAATCGCGGCGCGGTCCGGCGGTTCGGCGAATAATTCCTCAGCGAGGTTGAGCACAAACCGGCCATCACCATCGGCCATCACCCGCAGCGCTGCACGCGCATTGTCAGTCAGCGGCAGCTTACGCCCCTCTTCCGCCTCGGCGCGGGCGAGCAACATCTCCAGCGCATCATCATCAAGCCGCACTAGGGTAAACACCTGCGCCCGCGACAGCAGCGCCGCGTTTAACTCAAAAGACGGGTTTTCTGTGGTAGCGCCGATCAGCGTGATCAATCCGGATTCCACATGCGGCAGGAAGCCGTCCTGCTGGGCTTTATTGAAGCGATGTATTTCATCAACGAATAACAGCGTCCCCCGGCCCGCCATGCGGCGCGCCTTGGCGCGCTCGAACACTTTGCGAAGGTCAGCAACGCCGGAGAACACCGCGGAAATCTGTTCAAAGTCGAGATCGCCATAATCGGCCAGCAACCGGGCGATGGTGGTTTTGCCAACCCCCGGCGGCCCCCAGAAGACGATCGATGACAGCCGTCCGGTGTTCAGCATACGCCGTAATGGCCCGTTCTCGCCGAGCAGATGGTCCTGGCCGACGACTTGGTCAAGCGTTTGCGGGCGCAAACGGTCTGCAAGCGGGCGCGGCGCGTCTTTTTCTAATCCGGCGGATTGAAAAAGATCGCTCATCGTGTCAGCGGCCGACGCGCCAGGGCACAATGCGCCCGCCGGTATCGACCTCAAGCTCCCAACTGCGCGCCGGTGTTTCGATTTCACGGGCAAGGTCGGCGGCATTGTTGATGGCCTTCCCATTGACCGAGACAATCTTGTGTCCGGGACGCAAACCGCGGCGGGCGGCGAAAGAGCGTGGCTGTAGCTCGGCGACAACGACGCCTTTCGACAGAGGGTCAAGCCCCAGCTCCTCAGCATAGCGCGGGGACAGGTTATCGATGGTGACGCCATTGAGCGGATGATTGCCCTCCAGTACGTGCGGGTCGCGCGCTGGCGTTTCCGGCGGCAGGGCGAGCGCGACATTGGCGTGGCGAAGCTTGCCGCCGCGAATATAAGCGACATCGGCGTGCGTCGCGTCATCCATAACGCCGACCCGATATTGCAACGTCTGCGCGTCATAGACCGGCTCTCCGTCAACCTCGACAATGACGTCGCCGGGCTTGATGCCGGCGCTATCGGCCGGTCCGCTGACCCATATGTCATCGACGATGGCGCCGGCGGGACGGTCAAGCTTGAGCGCCTTGGCGATGTCGGCGGTGACGGTGCTGGTCGAGGCGCCAATCCATGGGCGCACCAGCGCGCCGCCATCTGTCGCCGATTTGATGACTTGTTGCACCAGGCGCGAGGGGATCGCAAAGCCAATGCCGTTAGAGCCGCCCGAGCGCGAAAAGATCGCGGTGTTAACGCCGACCAGCCGGCCATGGGTGTCGACCAGCGCGCCGCCGGAATTGCCGGGATTGATGGCCGCATCGGTTTGAATGAAAAACTGATAGTCGGAAACCGAGACCGCCGTGCGCGCCAGCGCCGAGATGATGCCATTAGTCACCGTCTGACCGACGCCAAACGGGTTGCCAATCGCCAGCACAATATCGCCGACTTGCAGCCGGTCGGAATTGGCAAAGGAAAGATATTGCAGCGGCTCGTCTGTTTCGATTTTCAAGACCGCAAGATCGGTATGCGGATCGGCGAGGACAAGTTCGGCGTTGAACTCGCGCCGGTCATTCAGGACGACCTTGATCTCGGTCATCCCTTCAATGACGTGGTTGTTGGTGACGATGACGCCTTCGGGGCTGACGATCACGCCGGAGCCGAGCGAGTTTTGCACCCGCTCGCGCGGGGCGCCGGACCGGCTGCCGAAAAACCGTTCAAAAAACGGATCGCCGGCAAACGGGCTGCGTTGTTTGACGACGCGGCGGGTGTAAACATTCACGACAGCAGGTGCGGCGCGCTCGACCACCGGTGCGAAAGACAGCCTGACCTCGGACATCGTATCGGGAACCATCCGCGGCGCCGGCGCAATCGCGTCGCCCTGCATTTCCTTAAAGTGATCGCTTTCTTCCGGCGCCGGTTCAGCGCAGGCTGAAGAAAGCGAAACCGATAGGGCGGCCAAAGCCAACACTAGGCTGCGTTTACTTTTTCTCAAATCAACAACGCAGCCTAGAGCCTTTTGTGGTCGCGTTCGGCGCTTTCTCGCCTCACTCGAACCCAAAAACCGCCAACACTTTTTGTGAACACGCTCTATAATCCGGGACATTAAACCGATCCTCCAAACAAAAAGAACGCGCAAGGATACCATCCCGCGCGTTCTTTATTCAATCACTCACAATCCGCCAATCCGGCGGAAGAATAACTATTCTTCGTCGTCGTCATCATCCTCAACGCCGATAATCGGACCAGAATCCTGGCCCTTCGCGCTGACATCGCGGTCGACAAATTCAATGACCGCGAGCGGCGCATTATCGCCATAGCGATAGCCCGCTTTCATGATGCGGATATAACCACCGTCGCGCTCTGCAAAGCGGGGACCGAGCGTTTCGAAAAGCTTCTTCGCCATATCCTTGTCGCGAATACGCGACACGGCGAGGCGGCGCAGATGCAATGCGCGGCCTTCGTCGGCCTTGGCGTGTTTTGCCAGCGTCACCAGTTTTTCGACGACCGGGCGAAGCGCTTTGGCCTTCGGCAAGGTCGTCGTGATTTGCTCATGCTTGATGAGCGCGCACGCCATATTCGCGAACAGCGCTTTGCGGTGCTCGTGGGTGCGGTTCAGTTTTCGGTGCGCCATCCCGTGTCGCATGGCTTAATCTCCCTAGGCTGTTCTTAGAGCCATTTTACAAACGGCTCTAAGCATAATTATTTCGTCGTGTTTTAAACAGAAAACCGGTTTCCACTTTTCCTAAAACACTCAGCTAGTCAGGTTTACTCGTCAAATTTCTTGGCCAGTTCTTCAATATTGTCCGGCGGCCAGTCCGGCACGTCCATCCCCAGATGCAATCCGAGGGTGGCCAATACTTCCTTAATTTCGTTCAAGGACTTGCGGCCAAAGTTCGGGGTGCGGAGCATTTCTGCTTCGGTCTTTTGAATGAGGTCGCCAATATAAACGATATTGTCGTTTTTCAGGCAATTGGCCGAACGAACAGACAATTCAAGTTCGTCCACTTTACGCAGCAGCGCCGGGTTAAACGGCAGCTCTTCGCGCGCTTCGCCGCCAGTATCTTTGGTCGGTTCATCAAAGTTGATGAAAACCTGAAGCTGGTCTTGCAAGATACGCGCAGCATATGCGGTGGCGTCTTCCGGCGAGATCGATCCGTCGGTCTCAATGTCCATGATCAGGCGATCATAATCGAGAACCTGGCCCTCGCGGGTGTTCTCCACACGATAGGCGACGCGGCTGACCGGGCTGTAAAGACTGTCAATCGGGATGAGGCCGATCGGTGCGTCTTCCGGACGGTTTTGTTCGGCTTGCGCGTAGCCCTTGCCGGTATTGACCGTCAGCTCCATGCGTAACGACGCGCCCTCATCGAGGTGGCAGATGACATGGTTCTTGTTGAGAATTTCAATCGCCGAGGTCTCTTCAATGTCAGCGGCAGTTACCAGTCCCGGCGTGTCGCGCTTCAAGACCAGACGGCGCGGGCCTTCGCTATGCATGCGCAAGGCGAGCTGCTTCACATTCAGGACAATGTCGGTGACGTCTTCGCGCACGCCCGGGATCGATGAAAATTCATGGACAACGCCGTCGATTTGGACCGACGTAACGGCCGCGCCCTGGAGCGACGACATTAAAATGCGACGCAGGGAATTACCGAGGGTCAGGCCAAAGCCACGCTCCAGCGGCTGGGCGACAATCGACGCCTTGCACGCAGCGTCGGCGCCGGGCGCAACTTCAAGCTTGGTCGGGCGGATCAATTCCTGCCAGTTTTTCTCAAGTACGTTTGATAGGTCCATGGTCGGGTCGCTCTCTCGGGTGAAAATTCCAGTTACACGCGGCGGCGTTTGCGCGGGCGGCAGCCATTATGCGGGATCGGCGTCACATCGCGGATGATCGACACCGTCAGGCCGACCGATTGTAGCGCGCGCAACGCGCTTTCGCGGCCCGAACCCGGACCGCGCACGGCAACACTCACCGTCTGCATGCCGTGATCCATCGCTTTTTTACCGGCGTCTTCGGCTGCAAGCTGAGCAGCGTAAGGCGTCGACTTGCGTGAGCCTTTAAAGCCCATGGCGCCGGCGGACGACCAGGAGATTGCATTGCCCTGCTCATCGGCGATGGTGATCATCGTATTATTGAACGATGCATTGACGTGAACCACGCCGGTCGAAATATTTTTCCGCTCACGGCGTTTAACGCGCGCTGTCGGTGTTTTGGCCATCGAGACTGATCCTATTTCTTCTTGCCGGCGATTGGCCTGGCGGGGCCTTTGCGCGTGCGGGCGTTGGTGTGGGTGCGTTGGCCGCGAACCGGCAAACCACGGCGATGCCGTAAGCCGCGATAACAGGCCTGATCCATCAGCCGTTTGATATTAACGGCCGTCTCGCGACGCAGGTCGCCTTCGACCATGTAGTCGCGGTCAATGGTCTCACGGATCCGCAAAACATCCGCATCGGAAAGATCCTGCACGCGCTGCTCTGCGGGAATGCCAACAGTTTCGCAAATCTCGGCGGCCTTGGCCGGGCCGATGCCGTGAATGTAACGCAGCGCTATAGTTACGCGCTTGTTGGTCGGTATGTTGACGCCTGCAATACGGGCCACAAATAGCTTCCTTTTTTCTCGTTCTCCGCCCCATTCGCGCTTTTGGCAAAGCGGCCGGGCCAGCCATTAATCGTGCAGCCCATATTCATGCAACAATGCCCGCGACGGCGCGAATAAACCCGAGCCGAGCGAGCGATACTCCTTATGGCGGAGAGCGCGTAGATATAGTCGCGCCGGCCCCGCCGTCAACCATTTTCCGGCAATTTCAGCGCCTGAAATGGTCCAAAATGACATCAATTTCAGCCGATACGGCCTCCATTGATCCCATGCCGTCTACAGCCTTCAATTTGCCCTGTTTTTCGTAATAGGGAATCAGCGGCGCGGTCTGATCGCAATAGACCTGAAGCCGGTATTTGAAGGTTTCTTCATTGTCGTCCTTGCGCGGCTTGTCGCCCCTGGCGAGGGTCTCCTCAATCCGCCGGCGCAGCCGTCCGAGCAGCGCTTCTTCGTTCACCCGCAGCTCAATGACAACGTCCACGCTGCGCTCTTTCTTGGTCAGCATCGCGTCCAGCATTTCCGCCTGGGCGATGGTCCGCGGGAACCCGTCCAGTAGAAATCCCGCCGCGCAATCATCCTGCTCGATACGCTCTTCGACGATTGCCGCGACAATTGCGTCAGACACCAGATTGCCCGCATCCATGATCGCCTTGGCCTGGACGCCAACTGGCGTTTGCGCGGTGACAGCTGCGCGCAACATGTCGCCAGTGGAAAGTTGGGGAATGTCATACTTTTCGATAATATAAGCGGCCTGGGTGCCTTTGCCGGCGCCCGGCGGTCCTAGAAAGATAACGATCATCGACGCCCCCCGCCGCGCAGTTTCGATTTCTTGATCAAGCTCTCATATTGCTGTGCGACCAGATGGCCTTGAATCTGCGAAACGGTATCGAGCGTCACCGAGACCACAATGAGCAGCGATGTGCCGCCAATATAGACCGGGATCGATTGTCCCGATCCGGCTTTCAGAAGTTCAGGGAAAATACACACCAATGTCAGATAGAGTGCGCCGATAACGGTCAGCCGGGTGACGACAAAGTCGAGATATTCCGCCGTACGGGCGCCGGGACGATAGCCTTGAATGAAGCCGCCATATTTTTTCAGATTGTCGGCGACATCTTCGACGTTGAAGACAACAGAGGTGTAGATAAACGTGAAGCCGATAATCAAAAACGCGTAAAGCGAGATATAAAGCGGGCGCCCGGGAGCAAACAGGAAGCCAACGCTCTGTAACCAGTCGGGCGAATTATCACCGATCGCGCCAATCGCGGTCGCCGGCAGCAGCAACAACGATGAGGCAAAGATCGGCGGGATAACGCCTGACGGGTTCAGCTTCAGCGGCAGGTGCGATTTCTCGCCCTGGGTCATGCGCTGGCCAACCTGACGGCGCGGATATTGAACAATGATACGCCGTTGCGAGCGTTCCATGAAGACCACAAAGGCGATCAATGCCAGAGCGAGGAAGCCGATCACTAAGATCGTGCCGCCGCCAATACCGGCGCCGGTGCGCCCTTGGTCAAGCAGGCCCGCAATCGCACGCGGCAGCTCCGCCACAATCCCGGCAAAGATAATCAACGAAATCCCATTGCCGACGCCGCGCGCGGTAATCTGTTCGCCGAGCCACAACAAGAACATCACGCCGCCGACCAGGGTAATGACGGAGGTCACCAAGAAAAACGGTCCCGGATTGGAGACCACGCCTTGCGAGCCCATCAGGCTGACGGCGATAAAATAGCCCTGCATGGTGGCGAGGAAGACAGTGAGGTAACGGGTATATTGGTTGATCTGGCGGCGGCCCTGCTCGCCTTCTTTCTTGATTGCTTCAAGCGAGGGGATAACCGCCGACATCAGCTGCATGATGATCGACGCCGAGATATAAGGCATGATGTTGAGCGCGAAGATCGCCATCCGCTCAACGGCGCCGCCGGCGAAAATATTGAGCGTGCCCAATATACCGTTTTGCTGGCTTTGAAATCCTTGCGAGAACGCCGCCGGATCAATCCCCGGTAAGGGAACGAAGGTGCCAAGCCGGTAGACGACCAATGCGACCAGAGTGAATAGAAGGCGCTTTTTCAGCTCCTCCGCCTTGGCGAAGGAGGAGAGCGTCATGTTCGACGCAAATTGTTCCGCTGCGGATGTCATTTCAGCAATTCACCTGCTTGGCTTTGGGGCGAACGATTAAACCCTGCCTGTTCCCCCGACCCCGGTCTTTCAACCGATGTCATGTGGCGTTTAACTCGCAATCGGCAACCCTTAACTCTGTTTAGCGTCCAGCACTGTCACCGAGCCGCCGGCTTTTTCGACAGCCGCTTTAGCGCCGGCCGATACATGGGCGACCTCAAACGCAACTTTCGTCTTAATCTCACCGACGCCGAGCAACCGCACGCCGTCACGCGCCCGGCGCAGAACGCCGGCTTCGACCAGGCTCGCGGCGGTGATTGTCGCCGCGCTGTCAAGCTTGCCGGCGTCAATCGCCGCCTGCACCCGGCCAATATTGACCTCTACGTATTTCGCCCGGTTGGGTTTGTTAAAGCCGCGTTTTGGCAGCCGCATATAAAGCGGCATCTGGCCGCCTTCATAAGCGCGGATGCCGGAAACGCCGGAGCGTGATTTCTGCCCCTTAACGCCGCGGCCGCCGGTTTTGCCTTTGCCGGATCCTATGCCCCGGCCAACGCGCGTACGGTTCTTGCGCGCGCCTTTATTATCGGAAAGTTCGTTGAGTTTCATCATATCCTCGACTTTCGACGGGGTGGCTCTTTCGAGTCTTACCGCCTCGCCTGTTAATGTCCGTATGCGGACAATTATTTCATTCGCCGCCCCAGCCCTTCGACCGCTCTAATCTTCGATGACCTCCACCAGATGCGCAACCTTGCCAATCATGCCGCGCACGGAAGGGGTGTCTTCAAGCTCACGCACGCGGCCCATTTTGTTGAGCCCCAGTCCGACTAGCGTCGCACGCTGGTCTTGCGGGCGGCGTATAGGGCTGCCGGTCTGGCGGACCTTAAGTGTTTTCTTTGCTGCCATCGGTCTCGTTCCTTATGCCGCCGCGCCAGCGGTGTCTGTGGGTTCGGTAACGCTGGCCTGCCCGCCGCCGGTGCGCCGGGAAAGTACGTCCGACACTTTTTTGCCGCGCTTGGCGGCGATTGAGCGTGGACTGGTCTGGTCTTTGAGCGCGTCAACTGTCGCGCGGACCATATTATAGGGGTTTGACGAGCCGATGGATTTTGCAACCACATCTTGAACGCCAAGCGTTTCAAAAATCGCCCGCATCGGACCGCCGGCGATGATGCCGGTGCCCGCAGGCGCCGCGCGCAGCACAACTTTGCCTGCGCCCCAACGCCCGGATGCATCATGATGCAGCGTACGGCCTTCACGCAACGGAACCCGGATCAAATTGCGTTTGGCTTCCTGGGTCGCTTTGCGGATCGCTTCGGGAACTTCGCGCGCCTTGCCCTTGCCAAAACCAACACGGCCTTTTTGGTCGCCAACAACAACCAGCGCTGCAAAGCCAAAGTTTTTGCCGCCCTTGACCACTTTTGCAACACGGTTGATCGCGACCAGCTTGTCAACAAACTCGTCGCGCTCTTCGCGTTCGCCGCGTCCGCGACCCCGGCCTCTTCCGCGTCCTCGTCCTTCATCACGCGCCATCGCGTTTACTCCTCTAAAATTTCAAGCCGGCTTCACGCGCGGCTTCCGCCAGCGCCTTGACGCGGCCGTGAAAACGATATGCGCCGCGGTCAAAAATCACGTCGCTGACGCCTGCTTTTTTCGCTCGTTCGGCAATCGCCTTGCCGACGCTAGTCGCAGCGGCGCTATCGGCGCCGGTTTTCAAATCACCGCGCAGCGCTTTGTCCATAGACGATGCCGAGGCGAGCGTGCGCCCGCCAGTATCATCGATAATCTGCGCCGAAATATTTTTCGACGAGCGAAACACCGACAGACGCGGGCGTCCATTGGCGACTTTCGCAAGTTTCGCGCGGGTCCGCCTGGTGCGGTTTGTCTGTTTTTTCTTCTGGTCAGCCATGACCGTTCATCCTCGTGTCGAAGTTACTTCTTCTTACCTTCTTTACGGAAGATATATTCATCGGCGTATTTCACGCCTTTGCCTTTATAAGGCTCGGGCGGACGGAATGCGCGGATCTCCGCAGCCGTCTGTCCAACCTTTTGTTTGTCGATCCCGGTAATGATAATCTCGGTCGGCTTCGGAGTGACGACCTTGATGCCTTGCGGGATATCAAAATTAATGTCGTGCGAAAAGCCAAGCGCCAGGTTGAGCGAGGCGCCCTTCATCTGCGCGCGATAACCAACGCCCACAAGGTTCAGCGACTTGGTGAACTCATTGGCGACGCCGTCAACCATATTGGCCAGGCGCGTGCGGTTCATTCCCCACATCGAGCGCGCGGGTTTTGAATTATCAACCGGCTTGAGCGCCAATTTGTTGTCTTCAAGGGCAACCGTGCACAGATCATTAACGACGAATTCAAGCTCGCCCTTGGGACCTTTGGCTTTGACCTGCTGGCCGTTCACCGACACGGTGACGCCCTGCGGGACGGCGATCGCTTTTTTGCCGATGCGGGACATGCCTCGCTCCTAACCTA
>JAJFGE010000024.1 GCA_021776295.1 Hyphococcus sp. | reverse complement strand
CTGTGAGAGCTTGGGCGAAGCCGAAGCGGACCGGCGCCAGCCTTTTGTGAAAAGCGCCGAAAGCCCCGCTGCCGGCAAGGGTACGTAGTGTCAGCGAGCAGTTCCTTGAGATTATCCCAGTTTCTCATTCTTGCGGCGGGTCTTGCCGGGATTTTGTACGGCGTCGGCCTCTCGCCAGCGCTTGCTGAGCAGAGCTATGCGGTCAGATTTGAAGGCGCGCCGGCCGGTCTTAAAGATAAATTCAAGCTGGTCTCCACGCTTGAAAATGGCGTGCGCGATTACCCAACCGCGGCGGCGCTGCGCCGCGCTGCGCTGCGCGACATCAAGGCGCTCGACGCTGCGCTGCAGGCCGCCGGCTATTACAACGGCCGTACAAGCTTCGATCTGCAAGCGGGCGAAGATACTGAAAAGCCGATTGTGGTGTTTACGTTTGCCCCGGGCGCGCCGTTCCGAATTGTTGAATATGAAATCCTCTATGTCGATGAGCATGACGGTCGTCCGCAAAATTTTAAAGAGGCGGGGATCACCCCCGATCAATCCGCTGCCGGCGCCGATCTACGCGACACGCAACGGCTGTTTCTGAACTTCCTTTGGGAAAGCGGGTATCCGGCGGCGGAAGCGACAAACCGGCGCGCCATCGCCAATCTCGATGAGAATAGCGCGCATGCGGTTTTCACCTTCGCGAGCGGCCCGAAGGCGCGCTTCGGCGACGTCCGGGCTGAGGGCTTGAAGAAGACCGACCCGCACTATCTCGGCAAGTTGAAAACCTGGGAATTGGGCGATCAATATGAGCGCTCGAAAATCGTTTCCTATCGCGACCGGATCGCGGCGACCGGGTTATTTTCCACCATAGAAGTCGCGGCCGGCGCACCCGACGATGCAGGCGTTGCGCCAATCATCGTCAATGTCGAAGAACGCGCACGCCGCACGCTCGGCGCCGGCGCTTCATTTTCAACCGCTGAAGGACCCGGCGGAAGGCTGTTCTTTGAGCATCGCAATATCTTCGGCAAGGGCGAGAATTTTCGCGTCGAAGCGCGCGGCTCGTCCATCGAACAATCGCTGGATTTTTCCCTGAACAAACCCCTGCCATCGCTGCCCGGACGTGCTTTCAGTAATTTTGAGTTTTCAAACGAGACAACGGAAGCTTTTGACGCAAGATCGATTCGCGTTTCCGGCGGGATCGCCAAACGCTGGTTCGACCGTAAGCTGGAGACCCGCAGCTCAGTGGCGCTGGAGACATCGAATATCGAGGCCGACGGCTCGGAGGAGCGCACCTACCTAATCTCTGCACCTTTATCGGTGCTGTGGAACTCCGAAAACGACCTCCTCGGGCCAACCTCCGGCGTGCGCACGGGCATCGTTGTGACGCCCTATTCCGGCTCGCAGACATTCACCCAAGCTGAGTGGACGGCACGCTCGCGCGTGACGTTCGGCGAAGACGACCGCTTTACAATCGCCGGACGCGGCGCTCTCGGCGCGACTTTTGGAAGCGCATTCGATGGTCTACCGCGCAACAAACGGTTTTTCGCCGGAGGCGGCGGATCGGTGCGTGGATATGGTTTTCAGGAGGCCGGCCCGCTCGATAGCGAGAACGCGCCCGTTGGCGGGCGTTCGCTTATCGAGGGTGCGGTTGAGTTACGCGGCAAAATTTCCTCCAATATCCAGCTTGCCGGGTTTGTCGATACTGGCTCGGTAGCAAGTTCGAACTTGCCCGATTTCAATGAAGAATTCTTCGTCGGTTATGGCGGCGGCGTGCGCTACCTCTCCGCTATCGGACCGGTACGGCTCGACGTCGCCTTCCCGCTCGACAAACGTGAAAGCGATCGCGGCTACCAGCTATACATCGCCCTGGGGCAACCGTTCTGATGAAACGTATATTGATTATAATAGGTTTGACGCTGATCGCGATTGTCGTTCTCGCGAGCGCCAGCCTATGGGGCTTGCTGAACACCGATACCGGGCGGCGCATCATTGTCTCACAGGCGGAAACGGCGATTGCCGAAGCCTTTGGCGGGAGCGCAAAAATTGGCGGGCTCAAGGGCGCCTTGCCCCGAGAGATAATTCTACAAACCATCGTTCTCAGCAACGAAAGCGGGCCTTGGGCGACTATTGATACAATCACCCTCAAACTACGCCCACTCAAACTATTGCGCGGAAGAGTAGATATTCAAACGTTGGACATCACCTCCGCACATCTCCTGCATAAACCGCCGACGAGAGAGCAGACGGAGACTGAAGCGCCTTTAACATTCTCTTTGAAGCTGCCAAACGACTTGCCGGAAATAACTATCGCCAAGTTCAGCCTAGTAAATTTCCAAATCGACCTTGATAATGAACCGCTTCGTCTCGACGGCGTCGGCAATCTCGATATCGGTGGCCGCGATATCGCCGCCAATATTAAGATCACCAGTGAAAACAACCTCGACGCAATTGACGCCGCGATAGATTTGCAACGCAATGCCGGCCAGGCGTTATTAGATATCACTATCACGGCGGCGGAAGGCGGCGTTATCGCAACACTAGCCGCCGCTGACGGACCGATTGACCTCAGTTTAAAAGGCGGCGGCCCAATCAACGCCGCGCAATTTTCCATCGACGCCGACATTGGCGCTTATGGAAAACTGACGGCAACATTATCTGGCGATCTCGAGATGATCGTGACCGCTCGCCTCGCCGGAGAATTCACGCCGGGACCGGCGCTTGGCGATATCGAGGAGTTCAGCCAGCCGGTGGCTTTTGATCTGCGTATCGACGAGCGCGGCAAGGGCGGCGTTGTTACCATCAACCGCCTCACCAGCGCCATTGGCGACATGACCGGAACCGCGGAATGGAAAGGCGCATCCAGCGCGCTCAAAAACCTCTCACTGGATTTGCGCACCACCTTCGCGGAGAGCTATCGCCAGGACCTGCGAGACCATCTCGGCGAAGCGGCGAACATCCTCGCAAATATTGAGCGCAAGCGCGGCGCCTTTGAAGTAGATGGAAGTTTCGCAAGCGACACTCTAACGCTTGAAATCGGCAAAGGAAAAACTGATCTTCGAAAGCATTTTACAGGCGAGATAAGCGCTAAGATTGGCGCCGCAGAACAGCTTGCAATTCTTAAATCCAAAGCCAGTCTGGCCGGGATGGTTGCTGTCGATCTCGACGATAAGATCGATGTCCAAAAATTGAGCGTTACGCTTGACGATGGATCATCGCTTGGCGGGGCCGGGTTTTATGCATTCAACACCCAGGAGGTCGCTTTCACCGGCGACCTCCTTGCCACGCCTGCGCTGATCTCCTCTTTCCTCGCGCCGATAGGCCTGACCGGCAATGCCCACAGCGAAATTGATATCACGGGAACGCTCGACCAGTTCACCCTGACCGCGGCCATCAAAACGCCTACAGCAGAAGTGAACAACGCCCATGCGCCGCCATTGTTGATCGACATCGCGCTGGCCGGGCTGCCATATAAGCCGACCGGCGAGATCACCGCGCGCACGCCAACGGGAGAAGGGCGATTTAAGACAGTCTTGCGTTCATCCCAGGACGGACGGATTTCTGTTCCGGAATTGGGCTACCGGTCTGAGAACTTTACGTTGACCGGATCGGGCGCTTATCGACCTGAGGCGCAAGCGCTCGAACTCGCTCTTGCCTATACCGGCCTACCTGACGCCGAACCCTGGCCAGGCCTCCAGCTTGTGGGCGATTTCGAAGCCCGCGGCGCCTTCGCCATGTCCGGCGAGGAGACGCAGTTTATCCTGACGTCCAAAAGGCTTGGCTCCCAAAGCTTTGACCTGTCCGGTTTGCTTCTGACCGCAAAGGGCGCGCCTGAGGCAGTCAGCTTAAGCGCTACCATCAAGCGCATAACAACACCTCCAACCGGCATGGTGAAGGGTTTATCCGTTGACGCCAAATTGGATGTGCGCAATGCGCTCACGGTCACCCTGACGCAGATCAGCGGGCTGGTTGCAAACACCCCATTCTCGCTGCGTGCGCCCAGCAAATTCCAGCTTAAAGACGGCGTCAGCGTCGAAAATTTTCGCCTCAATTGGGGTAGCGCCGGCCGCATCGCGCTCGACGGTGCGTTCACGCCTGCGCATTGGCGGGCCGATATCAGGCTCAACGATGTCAATGTGCCGGGCGCAGACGGCGTCGCCAGCGCGACAATCTATCTTGATACGGATGAGCCAATCCCCGCCCGCGGCGCGCTCGAATTGCGCTCGCTACTGGTCGACAACCTTACTGACGCTATTAAAACCGGATTTATCTGGAACGGCGAAGTGGTGATCATCCAAAGTGCGGCGGATGAAGATCATCTCGACATGCGTCTTTCCTACCCCGCACTGTTAACGAAAACGCCGGGGCTCAGCCTCAAAACACAAGGCGCGCTTGACGGTTATGTCCGCTATGACGGGCCCATTGCCCCGGTCGCCGCCTATATGCCGCCAGCGCTGCAAACACTGGAAGGCCAGCTTGCCGCCGATTTCACCATCAGCGGCTCGACGGCAGACCCGGCGCTCTCCGGTCAGGCGAAGGTTACGGACGGCGCCTATACCGAGCTGCATACGGGTCTGTCGATCATTGGTCTTCATACCGAGGCGACAGCGTCCTATGGCGCCGCTGGCAGCAGTTTTCAATTTTCAGGCGGTGCGCGCGGCGCCGATCAGAGTGGCGGTGATACGATTACGCTGCAAGGTGATATGACCCTTGCGAACGACCCGCGGCTTGAATTGCAGGTCAGTTTTGGCAATGCCGAGCTGTCGGCGCATCCAGTCAGTCTGGTGCGCGCAAGCGGCACGGTAAACATTGCCGGGCCGCTTGACGCTCTGCGTGCGAGTGGCGAAATCCAGATTGCAGAGCTTAGCGCTGAAATCGTCACGCCGGAAAATACCGGCCTCGTCCCGATTGAGGTCGTGTCTCACAGGGCTGAAGATATCTACTCCACAGCATCAGGCAGACAGGCAACGCAGACTGCAGTTGATATGGACTTAGAAATCGACGCCGATGATCGTATTTTCATTCGCGGACGCGGACTGGAAAGCGAGTGGTCTGCAAACATCACCATAGTGACTGAAAAACAAACTGCATTGATCCTTGGGCGGATGAAGCTCCGCCGCGGCTGGCTCGATTTTTCCGGCCGGCGCTTCAACCTCACTCGTGGAGAGATTACATTCGACCGGCTCTCACCCAACAACCCGCTGGTCGATATCCGCGCCGAATATGAAACCAGCGATGGCGTGACCGCGATCATCGCCGTTACCGGGCGCGCCGATGAGCCGAACATCACCCTCACTGCCAATCCGCCATCGTCCTCTAATGATATCATGGCGCTTATTTTGTTTGGCAAACCGGCCGATCAGCTCTCAGCGCTGGAATCGTTACAAGCCGCGCAAGCGCTAGCCTCGCTCGGCGGCATCGGACCGTTTGGCGGCGCCGGCTTTGCCGGCTCCTTGCGGCGTTCAACCGGCCTTGATCTCCTCAACTTCGATCTCGACCCAGAAAAAGGCGGCGGCTCGCTCACGGTTGGAAAATATGTCGCCGACGGCCTGTTCGTCACCGCAACGCAAGATGCCCAGGGCGACAATGGGTCGGTCCGCGTTCAATACGAAATCACCGATAGCATCACGGTGGAAACCGAGGTCAAGCAGGATGGCAATCAGACGGTGTCAGCCAACTGGAAGCGCGATTTTTGACCTTACACATGTGGACAATTTGATTAAGCGCTGACAGCAATCACGTCGGTCTTATTCAATCTCAGGCAATAACATCCGCTGGGCGCGCCACTGCTCGACGATGCGCTCGATGAAGCTATCATCGTCCATCTCTACCGACCACCCGTCGGAGAAGCTTGCCATCAGACTACGCGGCACTGCATTGCTCGGCAGCGCATCAAAGCGAATACGCGTCGGCATCGGCACGCCCTCGCCGACCGCAATCGCTTCACCAAGCCCCAACGACGGCAGACAGCTGAGCAGGCTGGTCGATGCATCCGGCACCGCCGCGCGCAACGCCTCCTGGTCGGCCTGGTTGGCGAGGCGCATCGCGAAAATAGTATTGCACTGAGACAGGACCGTTGGGTCAAGCTCGGTCGGACGCTGCGAGGCGACCCAGAGCGACACCCCAACCTTGCGGCCTTCTTTGGCGAGACGGATTAAGGAACGCCGGGTCGGGGCGAACCCGTCATTCGGATTGGCCGGCGCATAGCGGTGCGCATCCTCGCAAACCAGCGCAATCGGCGCCGCGCCATTGCTCCACAAGCCAAACTCAAACGCCAGCCGCGAGACAACCGAGACCACAACTTGCACCACTTCCGTCGGCAAGCCGCCAAGCTCAATCACGCTGACCGGCCTGCCATTGACAGGAATGCGAAACAACTCGCCCAACAGTTCTGTCAGATTGTCCTGCACCGTCAAACTGCCGAACATGAAGGCATAACGCGCATCCTGACTGATCGTGGCGATACGGTTTTTTAAGCGCTTAAAAGGCGTCGTATTACGCGTGCCGTCAAGGCCGCCCAGCGACTTGTCGATCAGTGTGGATAGTTCTGAAATCCGGTAGGGCGTCGGCGTATCGACGGTAATTGCCGCCACATCGGTGCGAATATGCGCCGCTCGTGAGGCGCCGGACAGGTTCATCTTTTTTGCCGCCGGCACCAGATCCGCCAGAATTTCAATTTCCTCGGCGTAACCGCTTCTGCCTGGAAATAAAACCTCGACCAGCTCGTCGAATGTCAACACCCAGTAGGGCAGCGTAAACGTCGTCGGGTCGAAGACGACGGAGCGGTCTTCAAAGCTTTTGGAGTACTCGTTATGCGGATCGAGAATGACGATATGTCCGTTTGGAAAACGCTCAAGGACGGCGCGCAGTAGCAAAGCTACTGCGCAGGATTTGCCGGCGCCGGTAGTGCCGAGAATAGCGCAATGGCGCGAGAACACTTCATCGACATTGACCGTCGCCGGTATTTGCGCATCTTGCTTCACCGCGCCGATGCGCACGCTTGAAATGCCGTTAATCGAAAACAGCGCCGTTAATTCGTCGCGGGTCGCCACATGGACGCCGTCGCCAAGCGTCGGATAAGACGAGACCCCGCGCCGGAAACGCGCTGGCGCATTGATGGTTGGTTTGGTAAACTCGCCGATCAGCTCCACTTCAACGATGCCTGTGGCCGCTCCCGGATTATCATGTGACGGCGCCGGCACGCTCATCGCCGAGACTAACCCCAAGACGACGCTCGACCCGGCGTCGATGCTCATGATCGCGCCAATTTGCGGACGCGCCGCACGGTCGTCGGCGGGTTTTCCCTCCGCCAGCATCACCAAAGCATGCGAGCCAGTAACGGAGACCACCGTACCAACGCGCGGTTTTTCCTGAAATGCGCCGTCAAAGGCTTCCGCGGTTGGTGCGGCGGCGCCTTTGCGCATGATTGGCGCTTTGCGCACCCGGGCTTTAAGCGACGTCATCGGCCTTCTCCAAACTGGGTTTTTCGGGTTGCGCGGCGACGTCCTCATCGCTCACCACATCCGCTTTGGCGTCCGGAGGCGGCAAGGCGATGCGCACAAGCGTGCCGTGACCTTTGCGGCTTTTGATACGGAACGACCCGCCCTGCATTTCAATAAATGTTTTAGCAACCGCATAGCCAACGCCGGGACCAGCAAACGAACGATCAAGCCCGCGATGCGGCTCGGTGAAGGCATCAAGCGCTTGCTTGATTTCCTCAGGGCCCAACCCCGCGCCGTCGTCGCGCACGGCGATCTCGGCGCGTCCGTCTTCATCTGTGCAGGCGCGCACCAAAATTCGGCCCTTTTCAGCACTCAAACTGATCGCCGTCTGTAGCAAATGGTCCACCGCCTGGCCGGTGCGCTCAATATCCCCCCAGCCGGTAATTTCCGCGCCCTCGTCACGCCGTTCAATACTAACTTCGGCCGCGTCGGCGCGAATACGCGCGCGCTCTATGGCGCCATCGAGAACCTCGCAGAGATCAACCGCATCGTCACAGAGTTCAACGCTGCCGCTTTCCAGCGCGGCGACTTCTAAAATTGTATTGATATGGCCGAGCAGAAGATCAGCTGATTGCAAAATATATTCCGCATAAGCGGTGTGCTGTTCGGGGCTGAGATTATATTGCTCGCCATCGCGAAGCATGGTTGCAAATCCCATGATCGCATTCAGCGGGGTGCGCAATTCATGGTTCATATTGGCGAGAAATTCAGACCGCGCTTTTATCGCAAGTTCCGCTTCCACCCTTGCCGCGCGGACTTCGATATCGGTCTGCTGGCGCGCCAGCGCTGCGCTCATGCGCGATGCATAATCGGCGATGAGCGAGCCGTCGGACTGATTAAACAATTTCAACGCCGGCATAGATGATTTCCTCGCGCAAAGCCTAGCGAGCAAGGGCTAATGCGGCGTTAAACTCGCCGCTGCGGAAAGATTGGTTAATCAGGCGTTAAGATGGCGGCGTCTCGACGGTCTCGCCATCGACAGCTTTTTGCCCAGACTTTTGCTCTGGCGTTTGTTCCGGTGTTTTTGGAATATAGGCAAGCACGGTGTCGCCAATCGCCGGCTCGACCGGCGCCTCGTGTGAGGCGAACAGAATTGCGCCTTTTCGAACGACCAGCACAATCTCGTGATCGGCTCCGGCGTCCGCTTTGTACTGCTCGGGCGGATATTCTTCGGACAGCCGAGTGCGCTGATAGACCCAGCCCTGATAGTGCCGACGCAACAGCTCATCAAGCGGCGCGCCGGAATGCAGGAAGGTGCGTCCTTGCAAGGTATAGGAGAGCGCCTGGCGGTCTTCCTCGTCCTTGCCGCGCGCATTGACCTGATAGATCGCCGCGCGCCCCAACTCCGGCGCGAGGTCGGTGGAGACCAGCGCGTTGTGCGCCTCGTTGCCGCTAAGCGCGAGCAAATATCCGAAGCGATTGAGATCAAGGTGGTGTTCGGTCACTTCGGAGAGGATTTCGCCGTAATAAGTCGGCACATCCGCCAGTCGCGCCGGTTGCAGCCGGCGCCAGCTGGCGTCGGCTACCATTACCGGGATCTCAAGCTCCTGCAGCTTCGCCGCTAGCGCAACTGACCATGGCGAGGCGCCGGCGATTAAAACCCCCGGACGCTCACGCGAGGCAAGTCCGAGCGCTTTGGCGAGCGGGCCGATTGAAAAGCCATGGGCGATGACGGTGGCGAAAACCATCGCAAAAGCGAGCGGGATCAACTTGTCGCCGTCGTCAAAGCCCGCTGTGACTAACGCTGCGCCAAAGAATGAGGAAACCGCAACTGCGACAACCCCGCGCGGCGCAATCCAACCGACCAGCAATCGCTCTCGCCATGGCAGGTTCGCGCCGATGGTTGACACAAATACCGTCAGGGGACGGACGACAAACAACATCGTGACAAGATACCAGACCACCGACCAGTCAAGGTCGCGAAATGAAGTGAAGGTGAGATTGGCGGTGAGGATGATAAAGACGCCGGAGACTAAAATAACGACGATGTTTTCTTTAAA
>JAJFGE010000023.1 GCA_021776295.1 Hyphococcus sp. | reverse complement strand
GCGAGGCGCCCTTTGACATCAATCTTGTTGACGAACGACCCCAAAAACAGGGTCTCGGCCCCGCGCCGCATCCCAAATTCCTCCGCTCCGCGGCGCCCCAGCCCTTGGGATACGCCGCCCCTTCCCCGCAAAAATTACGGTACCTTATGGGTTATCATGGTATCTCATGGGGTGCAAAGGATGTTTTGCCCCAAAATGAAGGTTTTGACCGATGATTCCGGAACAGAAACGGAACAGCTGCGAATCAGTCGGGACTTACTTTCCGTAAGCAGTGATTAATTTTTTATTAATTTTGGTTGCGGCGGATTTTCACGCTGCGCCAGCGTCGATCGAGCGGCCTAAAGCAAAAATACATTAAATGGGAATCGTTGCATTTTGCTACAGTCTTTTCGTAGTCGCATCCGACCGCGAAGGCGGTCGAGGCGCAAAAACCGTTGCACACTTTTCGCCCTATGGTCTAAAGGCGGGCGGCCAAATTTCCCGCCACATCGCGCAGCTCAGCGATCGGCCCCGCCTCGCCTACGCCCTCGGTCTTCGCGTCCCGCTCATTGATGTAGATAAGGTTTTCAAGTTTTCGGATCTCAGCCGACGCTGCTTCCAGCCTGGTTTTGGCGCTGGTCTCAGCTTCTTCCAGCGTCAACAGGGTGGTTTGGAGATTGTGGCGGCGCGCGCGTATGCCTTCTTTATAGGCGGCAAAATCTGCCGCGCCGGCATCGCCCATCATCGCTTCTTCATGGCGCAACGCATCATCAAGACCCGTCAGCGACGCCGCCGCCGCAGACTGCGCCCGCGCCACATCGGCCATATCCGTGCCCAGCGCCTCCACCTCAAGGCGGGCGAATTTTAGTAATTTTTCAAGACCAGCACGGGCGCGTGTCATATCGGTCATTGGCTCTTCTTCCTCGCTGGAGCAGATCGTAACAACAAAAAGGTTTCCTCAATCGTAAAGCCGACGATATTGCCCGATAAAGACTTCCCCGGGTTCGGTGCGTCCCGCAATAGACGTTACAGCTTTTACCAAACCGCCGCGCCCGTTTCGATCTCGACACGAGCGCTGGTTTGCACGAAAGCGTAAAAGCTGGCCGGCTCAACGCACTCCCCACCCGCTCCCGCCGAACCAGCACCGCCAGCTTATGAGCGCTGAAAATAGACCCCAGGGGTTAATGCTCAGCGCATAATCGGCGCGCGCAGACGTTAATCAACGAGGTTTTTTGCGCCGGAAAACTGGTAAATCAATTTTTTTGAAAAAATTCCAACATGCTTAATGACAGGGCCCGCAAATCAAGCAATTACGGGACGTCGTCGGTAAGAAGAGTTGTCAACGCCTTAAAGAATCTCTGCAAAAGAATTAAGGCCGGTGGTCTTGTTAACCAATGTGAAAGCATATCGTCGTTAGCATAAGAGATACAAAACAAAAATGCGCGGTTCATAAGTCTTAAGGGGATGCCGCGTCGCGAAAAGGAGACGGACTATGCGGGTTTTGCTCATCGAGGATGACGGCGCGACGGCCCAGAGCATTGAGCTGATGCTGAAATCAGACGGCTTTAATGTGTACACCACCGATCTTGGCGAAGAGGGCGTCGACCTCGGCAAAGTCTATGACTACGATATTATTCTGCTCGACCTCAACCTGCCGGACATGACCGGCTTTGATGTTCTCAAATCACTGCGCGTTTCCAAGGTCAATACGCCGATCCTCATTCTGACGGGTCAGGGCGACATTGAAACGAAAGTGCGCGGGCTCGGCTTTGGCGCTGACGACTATATGACCAAACCGTTCCACAAGGACGAGTTGGTCGCGCGCATTCACGCCATCGTCCGGCGCTCTAAAGGCCATTCACAATCGGTCATCACAACCGGCAAGCTGGTTGTCAATCTCGACGCCAAGACGGTCGAGGTAGCGGGCTTGCGCGTTCACCTGACCGGTAAGGAATATCAGATGCTGGAGCTGCTTTCCTTGCGCAAGGGAACGACGCTGACCAAGGAAATGTTCCTCAACCACCTTTATGGCGGCATGGACGAGCCGGAATTGAAAATTATCGACGTATTCATCTGCAAATTACGCAAAAAGCTTGCCGCTGCAACGGTTGGCGAACACTATATCGAAACCGTCTGGGGCCGCGGCTATGTCTTGCGCGACCCTCAGGAAGAAATTGCGGCGTCGGTTGCTTAACCGGGCACTCCTATACTAACGACGACTTGCACGCCTACAAAACGCCCTGGTCCGCCGGGGCGTTTTTGTTTTGTTAATGAGTATTTCCGCCATTGTCAGAAACTAAACGCAAATTTGGTTTGCGCCTGGCGCTGATTCCGGCGCCCGATTTCCGTAAATTTAACCCAAACACACCACACTATCGTCGCCGTGCTTCGCGGCGCACCAATGCGTAACCGAATTTGAATGGCGAACAATGGCCCATAGCTCGCTTCAGCAAACAAAAACCCGCCTGAATGCGATCAACTTCCTGTTTATCGCATCAGCCATCATCAGCGTTGTCGGCGCCTTGGGCATCTCCGAGGGCGCGACGCTGAATAAGCTGAATTTCTTCCACCTCAAATACAATATCGAACTCACCAACGCGATGGAGACGCTCACGCCCGACAGCGACATGACAGCCGTTGAGGACATCATCGGCAAAATCAGAGAGCAGCCCATCGCTTGTCTAAAAATGATTGGCCCGGCGGAAAATATCGTCATGCATGCGGCTGGCGCTGGCCAAGCCCGCAGTCTTTGCACCAAGGATGTCGCAGACGCCGATCAAGCGCTCAAAGCACTATCGGCATATAACGCCAACGCGATTACCTATACGCAATTGATGACGGAGCTAACCGCCGCGCGCGATATTTTTATTGAAAATTCCGACGCCTTTGAGCCGCTGGTTAAAGACACGGTTCGGTTGATCGTCATTACCATGATCGTACTTTTGGCAACCAAGGGCCTGGCCATCGCTGTCCTCGGGCTGGTCCTGTCGCGACGGATTTCCGGCGCCTTCGCCCTCATGGATAACGCAACGAAAAAATCCAAGAAGAGCGAGGAACGCCTGAAACTGGCGTTTGAAGGGTCAACCGAAGCGATTTGGGAATGGGACGCGGAAACCGGCGCAGTCACAGCCTCGCATTATTTCTTTGATGCTTTCGGCTTTAAAGAGCCAGGCCAGCTCGAGCTTACCGAGTGGTTGGCCAAGCACGGGCATCCGGACGACCTTGAGGCGGTCTATGCCTCATGGAAATCACACCTCAGGCAGGGAACCACCCATGATGTGAATTGCCGGATCGGTGATGGCAAAGGCGCCTGGCAATGGTTTCGAATTCGCGGAAATGTTCGCAAGAACGCTTCCGGCAAGGCCATAGAAGCGCTCGGCACACTGAGCAATGTTACTAAACTCGTTGAAGCACAGATACGCGCCGACGACGCCAACCGCTCGAAGTCTGAATTCCTGGCGACGATGAGCCATGAAATACGCACGCCCATGAACGGCGTTCTAGGCATGCTCAACCTGATGCTTCAGGGCGATCTAAAAGCCGCTGAACACGACAAGGCCGTCATTGCCCGCGATTCTGCGGAAGGATTGCTGAACATCCTCAACGACATTCTCGACTATTCACGCCTCGACGCAGGTCAGGTCGAGCTTGAAAAATTGCCGTTCAACCCTGAACGCATCGGCGCCGCAGTCGTCGAATTGCTAACTTCAAAAGCGGAAGAAAAAGGCCTGAGCCTCAGCTTTAACGCCGCGGATAATTTGCCGCTTTGGGTTAAGCTCGATCCAACGCGGGTTCGCCAGATTCTGGTCAACCTTGTCTCCAATGCGATTAAATTCACCAAGGAAGGCAGCGTTGATGTCCACGCATCTTACCGGACTAAGTCTGAAACCCGCGGCGTCATCAGATTTGAGATCAATGATACCGGCATCGGCATCCCTGAAGACGCGCAAGACCGTCTGTTCAAGCGCTTCTCTCAAGTCGATTCCTCGATGACGCGGCGGTTTGGCGGCGCCGGCCTTGGCCTGGCGATTTCAAAACAACTGGTCAAGCGCATGGGCGGCGAGATTGGATGCAAGAGTACGCCGGGAACCGGGAGCCAGTTCTGGTTCACGCTGCCGGTAGACGTCGCAATGGGACCGCCCGCCAAAGCCGATAACATCGCAGACTATGAACCCAATGTCGGCGCGTTACGGATTCTTGCCGCTGAGGACCAACCCATAAACCAACAAGTATTGCGCGCGTTTCTAACCGGCGCCGGTCATCAGGTTACGCTTGTTGAAGATGGCGCGCTGGCGCTGGCCGCCATACAACAATCCGATTTTGACATTGTGCTGATGGATATCCAGATGCCGAATATGGATGGCTTCGAGGCGACGCGCGCCATCCGGGCGCTCGCCCATCCGCTCTGCTCCATTGCGATCATTGCGCTGACCGCCAATGCAATGGCCGGCGACAAGGAGCGTTGCCTGGAAAGCGGCATGGACGGCTATGTCAGCAAACCCATCAACGCTGACACGCTGCACCGGGAAATCGCCGCAGTCATCGCGCATGCTGAAAACGCAAACCCCCGCCGCGACCAGCCGGCGATACCGGCTGTTGCATAACCCATCCCTGCCCGCGCAGCCTATTGTGTCGTCGCGTAAACCGCCTGCTCCATTGCCAGCAACGCCTTCTTGCGCGCCGCGCCCCAGCGATAATTGTGGATGACGCCGCTGGAAAGAATAACCCGGTGGCACGGAATGAGCAACGACACCATGTTGGAGCCGACCGCGGCGCCAACCGCGCGCGAAGCCTTCGGGCGCCCAAGCTCGCGGGCGATATCGCCATAGGTGACGAGACCGCCAAACGGTATTTTTAACAGCGCCTCCCAAACTTTCAATTGAAAATTCGTGCCCTGAACATGCAGGCCCAAAGGCTGGTCAAGCCGGCAATTGGCGGCGGCGGCAAAAGCGCGTGCGGCGAGCGGTTTAACAAAGCCAGGATCAGGAACAAATCGCGCCGCTGGCCAGTCCTGTTTCATTTCGCCAAGTTGCATCGCCTCATCACCGGCGCCCAGAAAACTGAGCCAGGAAACGCCCTTTTCGGTGGCGCCGATTAACGCCGCGCCGAACGGCCCGTCAACGGTTGCATAATGGATCGCCAACCCCTCACCTTTTTTGCGGTAGGCGCCGGGCGTCATCGCCTCGGATACCAAAAACAAATCATGCAGACGCGAAGGGCCGGAAAGTCCGGCGGCAAACGAAGCATCAAGAACGCTGCCGCCGCTGGCCATGGCGCGCTTAGCCTCACCGGCCGCCAGATATTGCAGGAACCGCTTGGGCGAGACCCCGGCCCCGGCCTTAAACACCCGTTGGAAATGTTGCGGCGACAGACCGACCTCGGCTGCGGTGTTTTCAAGCGAGGGCGCGGCTTCAAAATTCTCAACCAGATAGTCAAGCGCCCGCGCCACCAGCGCATAGCCGTCAGCACGCAGCGCTGCGGCGCGCGGCGCAGCAGCGCGGACAGATCGCTGAATTCGGGTCATTTCGTTCATGACGCCACAATATCCGCTCCGGCGCGCTTAAAACACCCGTTTCTTGCTGCAAAATCCGCCCGCGATTTACCCTCCGTTAACCCTGATAAGCCGTTAATAGGGCATGAGAATTCGACCCTGACGGAGGCGTCCTTATGGAAGACCTGCAATATATCATCGGCATTGGATTTTCCGGCGCTGATGTCGGCCGCGCCATATTCCTGGCTTTTGTTTTCGCCATGTACGCCAAGAAAGACACCAATATCTGGCGCGTCGCGCTGATCGCTTTAGCGATTGACCGCACCGTCTGGCCGATCACGGCAATGGCGGTATCGGGCGCGGAAGTGCAGGCGATCATCGCTTCTATCGCCGCCCTGTTCGCGACCCTGCTTGACGATCTCGGCATCTATATCGTGCGCTATCTCGGCATCGTCGTATTGATCAGCGGCTTCATTGGCCTGCGTACTGGCGTCCACAAATTCATGCCGAAAAAACGCAAAGCCGCACACGCATAAGTGCTTTAAACCTTCTCGAAGGCGACCACCGCATTCAGCCCGCCAAAGGCGAATGAGTTTGAAATCGCGATATCAAAGTTGCGCTCTATCGCCTCATTCGGCGCATAGTTGAGATCGCAGGCCGTGTCCGGCTCATCATAATTCATTGTCGGCGGCGCAACATTGTTGTTGAGCGCCAGGATCGAGGCGATCACCTCGATGCCGCCAGCCGCGCCCAACAGATGTCCGTGCATGGATTTTGTCGACGATATGATGAGCGTTTCGGCGCCAGCGCCAAACACCTCGCGCACCGCTTTGGTCTCTGTTGGATCGTTTAACAATGTGCCGGTGCCGTGAGCGTTGATATAGACTGCGGACGGATCGTTAATCGCAAGATCTTGGAGCGCCATACGGATTGCGCCAGCGGCGCCATCGACTTCCGGGTTGATCATGTCCTTGCCATCGGCGTTCATGCCGAAGCCTGCAAGCCGCGCAACAATATTGGCGCCGCGTTTGCGCGCACGTTCTTCTTCTTCCAGCACCAAAACGCCGGCGCCTTCACCGATGATGAGGCCGTTGCGGTTTTTTGAAAACGGACGGCAAGTCTCCGGCGCCAGTATATGCATCGCCTTCCATGTCGTCAGGGCGCCAAAGGTCAACACCGCTTCGCTGGCGCCCGCCAGCGCCACATCCGCGCCGCCATGACGGATAATGTCGGCGCAAACGCCAATCGAATGCGCGCCGGTGGCGCAGGCGCTGGAAATGGCGAATGCCGGTCCGCGCGCGCCATAGCGGATCGACATATGGCTCGCTGGCGCATTGGTGATAATTTTTAATATCGACAGCGGGTGCGGGCGCTTTCCCTTGCGCAACATCTGCTCGTAACCATGATCAAACGTCGCCTGCCCGCCAATGCCGGTGCCAATAATGCAGGCCATGCGGGCGCCGGTCTCGGCGTCAATCTCTAGCCCGGCATTTGCAATCGCCTCGTCGGCGGCGAGCACCGCGAGTTGCGAGAACCGGTCGGCTCTGGAAAGCTCACGGCCAAGATTGTTCAACCGCTCTTCAATGCCGTCGATCGGCGCTGTCGGCAAGGTCAGGGAAAGGTCGTCGCCAAGCGTATATTCACGGTTGACAATACCGTTTTGTCCCGACGACAGGCCGTCCCAGTAGGCGCCCAAACCGGCGCCGATAGGAGAGACGACGCCCATGCCTGTGACAACAACATTTCGGGTCATGCGAGCGTTATTTTTTTTCAATCAACGTGTTGAGCGCATCAATCAGATCACCAACCGATTTCATCTCGCCAAACGGATTTTCATTGGCGTTGAACGGCACTTCAACACCGAGCTTTTCTTCAACCTCATAGATGATTTCGACAATCGAAAAACTGTCGATCCCGAGATCGGCAATCGCCGTTTCCCGGGTCGGCGCCTCGGTGAGGCCGACCGCGTGGTCCTTGATGATTTCCAAAAGCGGCTGGTCGATATCGGCCATCGTTTACTCCCTTATGCCTTGCGGTCTTATCGGAAGGCGCTGCTTATGGCCAGAGCGATATGCGCCGCCCGGCGCCAGTAAAACCGCTTAATCCCGGAAATTCTTAAATTGCAAGGGCTGGTCGACCTTTAGCCCCTTGACGAAGGCAATCACCTCCTGGAGCGCATCGCGCTTTTTGCCGGTGACGCGCAGCTCATCGCCCTGGATGGCGGTCTGGACCTTGAATTTCTCGCCCTTGATTTTCTTGACGATGTCTTTCGCGACATCCTTAGCGATGCCCTCTTTGAGCAGCACTTGCTGGCGCACCGACTGGCCGGCGGCCGGCTCTTCTTTCTGGTAGTCGAGCGAGCCCGGCTCGATGCCGCGTTTTTGCATATGGCCTTGCAGGATTTCATGCATCTGGCGCAGCTTCATATCGTCATCGGCGAAGATGGATATCGCGCCGTCCTTCATTTCAATCGTCGATTTGGCGCCCTTAAAATCATAGCGGGTGGTAATCTCGCGGATGACATTTTGCACCGCATTGTCAGCCTCAGCGCGGTCAACTTCGGAGACAATATCAAAGCTCGGCATAGGGCTCGCTTTCGTTCACGGATGGGTGAGGTTTTTTCCCTAATTTTCAGCTTAACACAAGGCGCGCGTCATCCCGAATGCGATGCACTGGTGTCCGGTATGACGGCGTTGTGGTTGATTTTTGACAGTAACGATCTATGCCCCTTGCGCGAAGGCGCAAAAGAGAATTGGCCGGAAGCCGACATCGTCATCTCGCGATGGCGGTGAAAAAAAGCGCCAGACGGTCTGTAAGCCGGGTTCTGTACCGCTTTGTTCTTGCGAAAAAAGCGGCGACGGCCATTCATCTAGGCGAACGCTTGCACGTTCGCTCAAGCAACCAACCCGGACGGCTCGGCGTGAAAACCCGCCTGCCTCAGCCCTTATCGGACCTTGGCGCACCGTCCCTATTCGGTCTTGCTCCAGGCGGGGCTTGCCATGCCTGCTCTGTCGCCAGCGCAGCGGTGCGCTCTTACCGCACCTTTTCACCCTTATCCGCCTCTGCCCTTCGGGCTCCGGCGCGACAGGCCCTCGGGGGCTTATCACGCCATAGCGGCGCAAGCCGCGGCGACGGACGGTATCTTCTCTGTGGCGCTTTCCCTCAACGCGCCCATCGCTGGACCCGCCGGCCGGGCGTTACCCGGCGCCTTGTCTCCATGGAGCCCGGACTTTCCTCCCGCCTTCGCTCTGCGAGCTTCGGCGCGACAGGCCCGCTATGCGAATGAACCGCGGGCTTGTCGCGCCATAGCCCGGAGGGCGAAGGCGGGCGGCCGTCCGACCGTCTGGCAGAGGCAGATGTGCGGACTAATCGCGGCAAGGTCAAGCCGGACGACGTCAGGCTTGAGCGGTATATTTCGTTTTTTCTGCGTCGATCAAAATATCGGCAAGAAACCAGTATGCCTTGCCCCACGACTCAATAGCCTCGTCGTTGATGGCGTCGCCCAATATGTCCTTTATTGCCGGCAACAGCGCATCGGCGACATATGGATAGTGCTCAGGATGAACACCGGTTTCAACATGGCGTTGAGCCATCTTGTCGACCGCGCCCGTAAGCGCGTCCAGCTTATCAATGTTTTCCGCATAAGCCAGGATCGCCGCCGCCAGGCGATTTGGTTGTCTGCCTGTGCGTTGCTCCTCCTGATCGAACATCGCTTTGATGTCAGTATTTTCGAAAAGCCGCTCATACATGCGCGTGGTGATAGCCACCCCATGTTGGCGCAGGGCCGGAGCGGTCGCTTTAACGATATCCATTGTTTGTTGATTAAGGGGGGTAGCCATGTAGTTTCTCCTAAACATGTATAACTTATACATGTTTACATATACATATCCGCTGTGACAAGAGTGAAATCAGCAGCAGTGCGCATTCGCGCGCAGCCAGCGAAACCTTATCGCATTAGCGATGTTGATTTATCGCCCGATGCTCCGGGAGGAAATGCAACCATATGAATATTTGACGAGCTGTCATGCATTTGAACCTATCCACAGACTATGCCTTGCGCGTTATGCTTTTTGTCAGCGCCAACAGCAACGGCTTAACTCAAATCGCTGAAATTGCAGCGGCCTATGACATATCACATAACCATCTCATGAAAGTTGTAAATCGATTGGTTCAGCTTGGTTATCTGGAATCCGTTCGGGGCCGGCACGGCGGTATGAAATTAGCAAGAAAAGCAGAAAAGATTTTCGCCGGAGAGATTGTCCGTGATTTTGAGCCCGACCTTCGTCCTTTGGACTGCGGCAGTTGCATTATGGCCAAAGGCTGTCAACTAACCTGCCTGTTGCAAAAGGCGGTTGCGGCATTCCTCGCACAGCTAGACGCCACCAGCATCGCTGATATTTTGAAGAAAGAAAAACAGTCCGGCGGTCCACGCGTGGGGCACCGCGCGCTTTTGTTTAAGCGCTAAACTGAAGTAGTCTCGACATGATCTGACACCGCCCCCTTTCCAGAAGTTTGGAATGGGAGCGGCCAAGAGCATTGCAAAGGCAACAAGCCCATAGATCTATCGTAAACCTTTCAACCTGATTTGGGCAAACGATGCTAAACATGAGAAGATAGACGGCCATTTTTCGTTCGAAAAATAACCCATATTGAATAGGAAATTTGATGTGTTCAAACTAATGGCGCTGATAGTGGTGCTTGCTGTCGTTTCTTGCGCGCCGAAAACCTCTACAGAACAACTATCACCTTCCCGGGTAGAAACGATCCTGCTGAAGGACAACACTTTTAACCGCGAACGGACTCTACGCATCTGGCTACCAGCAGGTTATGACGAAGCAAAGCAAGATTACCCCGTGCTTTATCTATTTGACGGCCAAAACTTGTTTGACGCGTCTTTGTCTATTTTTTCCGGCGTTGAATGGAGCGCGGACGAAACCGCAGAACGGTTAATCAAAGATGGAATAATTGAACCATTGATAATCGTTGGCATTGATAACGCAGGCGATCCAGGGCGGGCGGAAGAATATCTTCCATGGCCGGAACCAAACATCCAACTGCCGCCGACAGGCCCTCGCGGACAGGACCTACCTGCATTCTTTGTGCAAGATGTTTTTCCTTTTATCGAAACACGTTACCGCACGCAAAATCAGGACCGCGGTCTCGGTGGTTCATCACTCGGAGGCATTGCAACACTTACCGTCTCGCAAATGGCGCCCGAACTATTTAATCGCCTACTCGTAGAAAGCCCGTCACTATGGATTTCGGATCAGCGAATGTTGACCGAAGTTGAAAATGCTTCTGCTGAGAAATGGCCAATGAGAATTTTTATTGGTATGGGCGGGCGTGAATATTCTCGCTCATGCGAAAATGATGTTCAGGAATACGATACGGCAGGCGTTGAAAATGTTGAACGCCTGGCCAAGACATTAAAAGACCATGGCCTTAGCCCAGAAAGACTGCGTGTCGTGATAGAAGAATGCGCAGCACATTCGGAAACGGCATGGGCTCGCCGCCTGCCTGAAGCGCTTACTTTTTTGTATGGCGCGAAGTGAGTGTTTAACTATTCTCCAAGCGAACTGCCTGCAAATTGATCCTTACTCAAACCTCAGGGCGCTCTTGATTGCCATCAAAGCCGCCTTCGTCCTCGCATCAAACCCCTGACCTATCGATGCCGGGCAGAACCTTCTCTGGAACGCCAACAAGGCCGCGGCGTGATCGCCTAGCGGCGCGTCATAGCCGATTTCGGCGAGTGCTTTGCGCGCATCGTCATAGGAAACACTGTTTCCGGCCACTGCATCGCCAGAAAACGGCGCCAGCGCCAGACCTTCGGCCGCTAATCTGCCCCAGGGGAATTTTTCGCCCGGGTCTTCCTTGCGGCGCGGCGCGATGTCGGAATGCGCCAGCACATATCCCGGCGCGATGTTGTGGCGTTTCGCGATGTCTTTGAGTAGCGCGATAACGCTGTCGATCTGCGCCTCGGAAAAATCGCGATAGCCGAATTCATGGCCGGGATTGACGATCTCAATACCGATTGAGCGGGCGTTGATGTCGTACTCGCCTTTCCAGGCGGAAACGCCGGCATGCCAGGCGCGCATATCTTCCGCCACCAGCCGGTAGCAATCGCCGTTTTCCTCAATCAGATAATGGGCGCTGACCTTCGCCTTCGCATCACGCAGACGATCCAACGCCTCCTTGCCTGTCGGCATGCCAGTATAATGCAGGATCACCATATCGACGGCTCTGCCGCGAATGTCGAAATTCGGCGATGGCGTATCAATCATCTTCAAAGGGCTGCTCCGGGCTCATTAACCGATGCTTTTATGTCCTGTTTCCTGGCGCGGCGCAAAAGCACGAAGCCGACGCCGGCAAGCACCATTACGCCGCCGGTAATCATCCGCAGCCCGAACGGGTCGCCGAGCAAAACAACGCCAAAGAAGATCGCAATCACCGTTGTCAGCAACACGCTCGGCGCCACCACGCTGACCGGCAGGCGCTGCAACAGCCAGTAATAGACCGTATGCCCGAATATCGAGCCGCCGATTGCCGAATAGAAGATAGCACCAATAATGAGGGTCTTGTTGCTGGCGGCGAGCGCCTCTGACTGGCCGGTCTCAAACAGCGCCGTCCCGGCCCACAGGCCGACAGCACCGACAACCGCAAACCAGGACAGCAATTCAATCGGTTTGAAGGCTTTGGCTTGCTTGACCAGCACTGCGCCTATCGCTTCGGCCAGCGAACCAGCCGCGACCAGCCCGACGCCAAGCGAGATACGAGTATCCGCGCCAGCGTCGTCATCGCCGCCAAGGGCAATGATCGCAACACCGGCAAAGGCGAAGGCGATGCCCAACCCGCTACGCCAGCCAATTTTATCGCCCAAAAATAGGATCGCCAATATCGTCGCAAACGGAACATATAGCTCCATCGCGATCGCGGCGGCAGACGCAGTTGCAAATTTCAGCCCGGTAAACATGAACCCATAATTCACCGCGCCAAGACAAAGACCGGCGCTCAGCACCCGGACCATATGTCCCGGCCGCCAGCGCAGAAAGCGCGACAACAACAAAGCCACCAGCGTCATCCGGATCGCCGCATAAAACATCGGCGGCAACTAGCCAATCGCCACCTTAATGACGACGAAGTGAAAGCCCCAGACCAGACACATGGCGAACCAGATTGATAATTCGCGGATGCTCAACGCACGCACTCCTGGGCCAAAGCGAAAGATGCTACAACCGGACTACGCCAAACTGGCGACCCTCAGCAATCGAATTTATCTGTAACAGGAATCAGGCGGAAAGACGGCGGCTTAGAGCATCGAGCGAAAAGTGTGCAACGGTTTTCGCGTCGCGCGATGCGACTACAAAAGAAACTTGAGCAAAATGCACGATTCGCATTTAACGCATTTTGCTCTAGGCGCCAGCAGGCCGCCAGCCGGTGCGGTCGGCTTTTTTAAACATCAGCCCGGCAATGGCGGAAATCGCCAGAACCACCGGCGCAGCAACCGCAACCGCGGCAATCGCTAGCGCTGAAACAATCAGAAATCCCAGAAATATCAACGCATCCGCGCCCCGCTCAAACGCGGTATCAGATCGCTCCGATTTTTGACTTTCAGGCCCCGACAGCTTTTTCAAAACACCCACCAAACACAGATCAACCAGACACCATCAAAGCATTGGCCGGCGGCTTCGTCCAGACTCCACACCCCGCATTCAATCACACAATTCACCGCAAATCGGTTAAAATTTGCTCATAAGCGGTATTGATCGCCGCCATTCTCCCCTCGCCGATCTTCAAAAGGTCGGGCGGCACGCCTCTGGCAATTAAAATATCGGGATGGTGGTCGCGCACCAAAGCGCGATAAGCGGCTTTGATATCCTCTTCGCTGGCGGCGTGATCGATCCCTAAAATAAGATAGGGATCCTCCTCGCCAAGGCCGAGATGCGCCGCCTTCAAGCGATGATAGGCGGCGCCTTTAACGCCAAAGGCGCGTGCTGCGCGGTCCAGCAATTCAAGCTCGCGCGGATGCGCGACACCATCGGCGACCGCGATATGGAACAGGCAGTCCAGCACATCTTCCAACACCGCCGGGGCGTCGGCGAAAAGTTTTGTGACGCGTTTTAGATATTCATCAAAGCCGGCGACGTCTTGCTGGGCGAGCTGATAGACCATGCGGACTTTGCCGGCGTCCTCTACGTCAAACTGGAAAAAATCCCGAAACGCCTCAACCTCATCATCGGTGACGACGCCGTCAGCCTTGGCCATTTTTGCCGACAGGGCGATCAGCGCAATCGAAAACGCTGCCGCATCGCGGCGTTGTTTTTGTGTAGCAAGTGTTTCCAACAGCCCGCCAAGCGTGCGCCTTCCGGCCTCGCGAATGGTGGTTTCTATGCGGTCCCAAAGCGTCATGGGAACGGTTTAATCCGCAAGTGCGTGGATGGGAAGCCGCAACTGGTTAACGCCTCGCGCGGGGCTCATTTTTTATCCGGGTCGTAGTGCAATATCGGCGACAGCCATTTTTCCACCTCCGCCAGCGGCATGGCTTTGCGTTTGGCGTAATCGGCGATCTGGTCGCGCTCGATTTTGCCGACGCCGAAATACAGCGAGGCCGGATGGGAGAAATAAAGCCCGCTCACCGAGGCCGGCGGGGTCATCGCAAAGCTCTCCGTCAGCGCCATGCCGGCATTGGTCTCAGGGTCTAGAAGCTGAAAAAGCGTCGCCTTTTCGGTATGGTCCGGCTGCGCCGGATAGCCCGGCGCCGGGCGGATGCCCTGATAGGCTTCCTTGATGAGCTGCTCGGGCGCGAGCGCCTCGTCTTTCGCATAGGCCCAATGCTCACGCCGCACCCGCTCATGCATATGTTCAGCAAACGCCTCCGCCAGCCGATCGGCGAGCGCTTTGGAAAGGATGGCCGAGTAATTGTCGTGGCGCTCATCATGAGCGTTTGAAAATTCCTCCTCGCCAATCCCCGCCGTCACCGCAAAGCCGCCAATATAATCGGCAATGCCGCTCTCTTCGGGGGCGACAAAGTCCGCCAGGCAATAATTGACGCCGCCTTCGCGTTTGGCGATTTGCTGGCGCAGGCAATGCAGCACGCCAAGCTCTTCACTGCGAGCCTCATCCCTATAAAGAACAATATCATCGCCGCGCGCATTTGCCGGCCACAACCCGACAACGCCATGGGCGGTCAGCGCTTTTTCATCGATAATCTGGCGGAGCATTTTCTGCGCGTCGTCAAACAGTCCCCGCGCCGCCTCACCAACTTTGGCGTCATCAAGGATTTGCGGGTAGCGCCCATGCAATTCCCAGGACGAGAAAAACGGCGTCCAGTCGATGTAGCGGGCCAGCGTTTCAAGGTCGTAATCGCGAAAACTTTTAACTCCGGTGAAGGAGGGCTTTGGCGGCATATAGGGCGCCCAGTCCATCGATGGCTTGTTGGCGCGCGCATCGGTGATAGAAATACGCTTGGTTTTGCTGGCGCCTTTTTCGTAGCTCTCGCGAATTTTGACGTATTCTTTTCTGACGCCGTCAAGATAATCGCCGCGCCGCGCCTCCGAAACCAGCGCGCCGGCAACGCCGACTGCACGGCTGGCGTCGGTGACATAGATGACGCCATGATCATAGTTGGGCGCGATCTTCACCGCAGTATGGGCGCGGCTGGTGGTCGCCCCGCCGATCAGCAGCGGTATGTCAAGTCCTTCGCGCTTCATCTCCGCTGCGAGGTTGCGCATTTCATCAAGGCTCGGCGTGATCAGCCCGGAAACGCCGATAATGTCGACCTTATGCGCGCGCGCCTCGCTCAATATTTTCGCGGTCGGAACCATCACGCCCAAATCGATGATCTCGTAATTATTACATTGCAGCACCACGCCGACAATGTTTTTGCCAATGTCGTGCACATCGCCTTTCACTGTCGCCATCAAGATGACGCCGTTTGGTTTTCCCTGTTCGAGGCCTTGTTCTTGTTTTTCCTTTTCCATGAATGGCGTGAGGTAAGCCACCGACTGCTTCATTACCCGTGCTGATTTCACCACTTGCGGCAGGAACATTTTTCCGTCGCCGAAAAGATCGCCGACGATGTTCATCCCGTCCATCAACGGGCCTTCAATGACATGCAAAGGACGACCGAGTTTTGCCCTCGCCTCTTCGGTGTCCTCGACGATAAATTCCGTAATGCCCTTGACCAGCGCGTGGCAAAGACGCTCCTCCACCGGAGCCTCACGCCACGACAAATCCTTGACCGTCGCCTGACCGGCCGCGCCGCGATATTGCTCGGCAATCTCCAACAGCCGCTCGGTCCCATCCGACCGTCGGTTCAAAATAACGTCCTCAACCGCCTCGCGAAGCTTTGGTTCAATCTCGTCATAGATCGCCAGCTGTCCAGCATTGACGATGCCCATATCGAGGCCGGCCTTGATTGCGTGGTAGAGAAATACCGAATGCATCGCTTCGCGCACCGGCTCGTTACCGCGGAACGAAAATGAAATATTGGAAACCCCGCCCGAGACTTTTACATGCGGAAGATTGTCCTTGATGCGCTTTGTCGCCTCAAGAAAGTCCACTGCATAATTGTCGTGTTCTTCAATACCGGTGGCGACCGCGAAGATGTTGGGGTCGAAAATAATATCTTCCGGCGGGAAGCCGGCGTCAGTGAGGAGTTTGTAGGAGCGTTCGCAAATTTCGAACTTGCGGTCGGCGGTGTCGGCCTGGCCGTCCTCGTCAAAGGCCATCACCACGCTAGCCGCGCCATAGCGCATAATCTTGCCGGCATTGTCCAGAAACGCCGCCTCGCCTTCTTTGAGGGAAATCGAGTTGACGATGGCCTTGCCTTGGACATTTTTAAGCCCCTCTTCGATCACCTCCCATTTGGAGGAATCAATCATCACCGGCACGCGCGAAATATCCGGCTCTGAGGCGATGAGGCGCAAGAAGGTCTGCATCGCATCGACGCCGTCGAGCATGCCTTCGTCCATGTTAACGTCAATAACCTGCGCGCCATTTTCCACCTGCTGGCGCGCCACCGCAAGGCCATCCTCATAGCGGCCGTCTTTAATCAGCTTACGGAATTTTGCCGAGCCGGTGACATTGGTGCGCTCGCCAATATTGACGAATGTCGCACGCGCAGCCGCGCTCATTGCGAGTCCGCCTGATCGCTGCGGACAAGCCCCGGCAACCCGTCAATCGACACTGCATTGGCCTGATAGCGACGCTCTTTCCACTCATTGAGCGGCTTGTGTTCCAGATGTCGATGCAACTGCTCGCGTTCGCCTTTAAAGTTAAAAAACGGAACGCCCCAACCGCAGCTATCAGCAACCTTGTCAATGGAGATTTTGATAATCGCGCGAGCGCGGTCAAAAGCTGGAAAAAGCGCTTTTAGCTCGGCAAAGCCAGGGGTATCCATCGCCACAGCTTCGCCGCGACCATAGATCCTTAAAATGCTCGCGGCGCCGTCAAACGCACAAAACATCAAAGTGATGCGGCCATTTTCGTTAAGGTGCGCATGGGTTTCTATACCCGACCCGCCCAGATCAATCCAGGCGATGGTTTGCGCATCAATAATGCGAATACTGTCATAGCCCTTCGGCGACAGATTGACCGACCCACTCGAAGATAACGGCGCCGTTGCGACGAAGAAAACCTTCTGGCGCAGAATAAAATCTACGTGGCTTTCGTTTAACGTCTCGAAGGTCTTGCCCATAAAACTGTATCGCTTTTTGTTGGTTTAGCGCCGACTGCTCACGCAGCATTGTCAACGGCCTTGCCCATGGGCCGGACGCCAAGCAGGTGGCAAAGCGCATAAGCGAGGCCGTCGCGGTTGAGGGTGTAGAAGTGGAAATGGTTAACCCCGTGCTCGGCCAGTTCCTGGCATTGCTCGGCCGCAACCGTCACGGCTATCAGCCGGCGCGTTGACGGATCGTCTTCGAGATTTTGAAACAACTTCACCAGCCGGCCCGGCACGGTTGCGCCGCAGATGTCGGCCATCCGCCGCATCCCGCTGAAATTCGTCACCGGCATGATGCCGGGTACAATCGGGATATCGACGCCCGCCGCCCGGATGCTATCGCGATAGCGCAGAAACGCAGTGTTGTCATAAAAGAACTGCGTGATCGCCCGGGTTGCGCCAGCGTCGATTTTGCGTTTCAGCATGTCGATATCGGCGTTCATCGACGGCGAATCGGGATGTTTTTCCGGGTAGCAACCAACGGTAATTTCAAACGGTGCAATTTTCATCGCCCCGGCAGCAAGTTCCGCAGCATTGGCGTAGCCGTCCGGATGCGGAATATAAGGCTCTCCGGCGCCATTTGGCGGATCGCCGCGCAGGGCGACAATATGTTTAACGCCCGCGGCCCAATAAGACTTCAACACCGCATCGATTTCATCGCGCGTCGCAGCGACGCAAGTTAAATGCGCAGCTACAGGAATATTGGTTTCCTTAATGATGCGCGAGACGGTTTCATGGGTGCGCTCGCGCGTCGATCCGCCGGCGCCGTAAGTGACGGAAATAAAATCCGGCCGCAACGGCGCCAGCTTATTCACCGCCGACCACAATTTTTCGTGCATCGTCGGCGTCTTTGGCGGAAAGAACTCAAACGAGACATGAAGGTTCGACATTTCTATTCTCCAACCTCACGCAGCGCTGCGCGCACGTAGCTGGCGAACATCCGCCGCCGCACGGCACAGCCATATTTTTACAGTTAGTTTCTTCTTCTCACCCGAGGCAGGCGACAGGGTTTCAATCTGTTCCAGCTTCAATCCGGACGCCGCGCACCAATCGCGCACCTCATCGTCGGAAAAGCCGAGCCGGCGATGCGCATGTTCATCGCGCAGAAATTCCAAATCATGCGGTGCAAAGTCGGAAAGGATTAAGCAGCCGCCGGGTTTTAATAGCCGCGCCGCCTCGTCCACCGCCGCGCCAGGCTCGGCGAGGTAATGCAATACGTGATGCACGCAAACCACATCCGCCGACGCGCCGTCCATCGCCAGCGAGAACAAATCACCGTGGCGCGCCTGCGCATGATTAATCCCCGTCCGCTCCAGATTAGCGCGCGCAATCGCCAGCATCTCATGGGAGAGATCATAGCCGACGCCCGAGCGATAGCGGTGAGCGAAAACCTCCAGCATGCGGCCAGTGCCGGTGCCGAGATCGACAAAAACGTCGATCGGATTGTCGCCCGCGAGCTTGACGATCCGCGCTTCAATGTCCGACGCCGGCAGGTGCAACTGGCGCAGCTTGTTCCACTCGTTGGCATTGGACTGGAAATAGGCCGCCGCTTGCGCCGCCCGGGCAGTCCGGCTCTGGGCGAAGCGCTCCGTATCGCGCGCCAAAATCCGGTCTTCGGCCTCGCTGACCGCCGCCACCGCGTCCAAAACCGCCGACAGGCTGCGGTCACTCTGCGCCTGGCCGCCTATGCGGTAGAACATCCAGGCCCCTTCACGGTGGCGCTCCGCCAGCCCGGCGTCAGCCAGGATTTTCAGATGCCGGCTCACCCGCGGCTGGCTCTGACCCAGAATTGTCGTTATTTCACTGACCGTTAGCTCACCCTTTACAAGCAGCGCCATAATCCGCAAACGGCTCTCTTCGCCGATCGCTCGAAACACGCTGAGGGTCTTGTCTAGGGTCATAGTCATTGCCCGGTTACGCTATCTGAAAACATATAAAGATATCTTTATATGATGGCAACAATCCCTTTGACCAAGGAAGTATTTAGATAATTCCTAGGTAAATGGGCCCTTGCAGCAACAATCATGGAAAGTTGACCGCGCTTCGGCCATTAACCCTGTCTTTTCGCCGTGATTTCGCCATCTTAGGCGGCGACGATTCTAGCTGCTATGGAGTGTACCCGCGTGACGATAAATATCTGGACCCTTGCCGCCCTCCTCGCTTTGACGGCTGGCGCTGCGCATGCGCAAATCTCAGATGCAGACGATGCAGCAGCCTTTGCCGAAGAGCTGAAAAATGACGCCGCTTCGGACCAGGATGTCGCTAACAAAGATCCCTGGGAAGGCTTCAACCGCAAAATGTTCTCGGTCAACAACGCCATTGACGGCGCGGTTTTGGTTCCGGCGGCGAAGGCTTACCGCGCGACCACCCACAAAAAGCAACGCAAGGGCTTGCGCAATCTGCTCGCCAATGCGCGCACGCCGGCGATTTTGATCAACGATTTGTTGCAGGGCGAGTTCAAGCGCGCCGGCGAGACCGCGAGCCGTTTTGTCGTCAACACCACTATCGGCTTTGGCGGCATGGGCGATCCCGCAGAACGTATGGGCGTTGCTCAGCATTCGGAAGATTTCGGACAAACACTCGCGGTTTGGGGCGTCTCGTCGGGGCCATATCTTTTCATGCCGCTCTTGGGGCCTAGCACAATCCGCGGCAGCGTTGGCTCGGTCGGCGACATCGCTATGGACCCGGCAATCTGGATTCGCACCGATGCTGCAAAATATATGCGCTATAGCCGCGCCGGCGCCACAGGGCTCGCCTTGCGCGAGCCGTTGATCGAGCCATTGCAGGATATTGAGGACAACTCGCTCGATTATTATGCATCAATCCGCAGTTTTTATACGCAGTCGCGCAAGCGCGAGATCGCAAACGGGCGCACCAATTTTGACGACCTGCCGGATATCGGCGATTTTGAGGAATTTGACGAGCTTGAATAATTTTGCCCGGAGCAGGATTGTTTTATTTTGATCCTTTCCTGCAAAGGGTTTTTGTTTGCCGCGTGATCTTTCGCTTTTCCCGATCACGCTCCAGGGAGCGTAGACTATGCGTATAACATCCATGGTTCACAGGCTTGGCGGCGCCATGATCGCCGGCGTAATGCTGACAGCGCCGGCGCTCGCCGACGACGAGACGGAGCACTTTGTTCAGGCCGTGCTTGATGAGGCAGAGCCCTATCTCGATGCGCCGGATCAAGAAACGCAATTTGACGGCATCCGGCAGCTAGTTGACAAATATGTCGACATGCGCCGCGTCGGACTGTTCACGCTTGGCAAATATGCGCGCCGCATCACGCCGGAACAAAAGCAGGTTTATCTGCCGCTGTTTAAAGAATACGCAACCGGCATATACCAGAATTCCTTGTCCACTTATGCCGGCGAGAAGCTGAAAGTGACGGGCTCAATTGACCGGTCCGAACGCGACATCATCGTCAATTCAGAAATTATCGACGCCGCGCCCGGCAGCCAGCTGGCCAATATGGTTGTGCATTGGCGCGTCTATCGCAACCGCGACGGCGGTTTAACCATCGTCGATGTCGGCGCCGATAATATTTGGCTGGCGATTGAACAACTCGAACAGTTCACCTCCGTCATCGCCAATAATGGCGGCCCGCCCGCCGGCATTGACGCACTGATCGCCGATCTGAAGGAACAGGTCGCGGAGTAAGTTTTTTTTACGCCCCAAAAGAAAAAAGCCGCTCACAGGAGCGGCCTTTTGGGTGGTTGATGGTGCTGCGATCAAGCCGCAACAAATTATCAGGAATAATATTCGACGACCAGGTTTGGCTCCATGGTGCACGGATAAGGCACTTCGGCAAATTCCGGCGCGCGCACGAATGTCGCCGCCATTTTCTTCGGGTCGACATCGATATATTCAGGAATGTCGCGTTCCGGGCTTTGCAAAGCTTCCAGAACCAGCGCCATGTTTTTCGATTTTTCTTTGACCTCGACAACGTCGCCCGGCTTCAGGCGCGCGGAGGGAATGTTGGTGCGCACGCCATTGACCATCACATGGCCATGATTGACGAACTGGCGCGCGGCAAAAACTGTCGGCACGAACTTCGCGCGATAGACAATCGCATCAAGCCGGCTTTCCAAAATACCAATCAGGTTCTCTGCGGTGTTGCCGCGGCGGCGCACAGCTTCGCCATAGATGCTTGAAAACTGTTTTTCAGTGATGTTGCCGTAATAGCCTTTGAGCTTTTGCTTGGCCATTAACTGAATGCCAAAATCGGACGGTTTGCCCTTGCGGCGCTGGCCATGCATGCCAGGTCCGTAGTCGCGTTTGTTGACGGGAGATTTTGGCCGGCCCCAGACATTTTCGCCGACCCGGCGGTCAAGCTTGTGCTTGGCGCTGCTGCGCTTGGACATTATTCCTCACTATCGGCGTGGCCCGGCCCCAAGGCCTATCCCCGGGGCGATCTCAACGGCGGTCCACACGCCATCCGTTATTCGAGGCCGGGCCTATAAGCCGCGCGCGGATGTCTGTCAAATTACGACAACAAGCTGTGTTTCAATTTGAAGCTGGGCGCCCGATTTCGACGCCTATCCAGACATGGCCTTGCGCCGGCGCCAGAGGAAATTCCTGCTTTCGACAGCGTGGCTCTTCAAAGAACTTTATGTTATAAAGTATAATGATATACATGATGATTGCCGTCCATATCAACCAACGGCATTCGCCAACTATGAGATTGCGATGAAAAGATTTTCTGCGCTCGTCGACGTTATCCTGGTTTTGGCGCTATTTCTTGGCCTCAGACTATTTTTGAAAAACGTCGGCTTTGGCGACTGGCAAGAGCCGATATTCGGCAGAGCCCTCGTGTCCAGCAGCCTTCTCTTTTTCGTATTGCCCTTAATCTTTGTCATCATAAGAGGGCGTGATGTGAAATTTTCAGGCCTGGCAATCAGCTATTTACGGTATCATTCTCGCGTCACGATACGAGCGGCGGCCATTGTGGCGCCAGTGACGATTTTGTTTCCAGTCATAGATATGCTCGGAACAAACCCTATGGAGTGGCTCGGCGCTTCAATATTGACGGTGGGATTTTTGGGCGCCGGCTTTTTATTCGCAGCCAATAGCACAAGCTTCACCAAGCCGCCCAGCGAAGATCTGTCGTCGACAGGCCTCCTTGTTCATATCGCGCTCCTCGTCGCCGGATTGATCATCATCTTTCAATTACATCCGCTTTCGCAATTGGCGGCCCGAATTGTCGGCGTCCTGATTTTTGTAGGCTTTCTGGAAGAGTTCTTCTTCCGCGGCTATGTTCAATCCCGGCTTAATGACTGCTTCGGAAAACCATTCCGGTTTCAACAAGTCGAATTCGGCGCCGGCATGTTTCTCGCTGCGGCCATGTTTGGGCTATTTCATCCAATCACAGTTGCAAACGGAACGCCTTGGGCTTGGGGGCTATGGACTGCGGCATTCGGCTTAGTCATGGGATATCTGCGCGAGAAGACAGGAACCTTTGTGGCGCCCGCAATCCTCCACGGGGTGATGTGGATTCCCGGCGTGTTGTTCGGCCCCTCGGCCGGATAAGGCGACAGATTTTACGGCTTTGGACCGGCTCTCGGCGATTAGAAATGCTCTAGTTGTGCTTCTTAGAGCGCCGGGCGAAAAAGTGGAAACCGGTTTTTCGCGTTATCCGGCGCGTAACAAAGAATCTAGAGCATCGGGCGATTCCTGTTAATCGCCCGATGCTCTAGAATTAGAAAAGCCCGCCATCGAGGGCGGGCCGTTCTGTCTTTTTGGGGTAGTCATTGTTGCCTTAAGCAGCCGATGCCGCTTTGGCCTTGCGGCGCGCGGCGCCAAGACCGGCAAGACCGGCGCCCATCAGCCAGATCGCGCCGGGAATAGGAATCTCCGGAATTTCACCGCCAAAGAAGTTGATATTAGAAAGCGCGCTTCCATCAGGGATCGACCAGGCGACATCATCGCCGGATGACATGATCATGTCGGCGGTAAAAGCCAGAAGAAAAAAGTCGTTGCCAGCCTTAATGACGATGTGCGTCAACTCATAGTCGAGGCCGCTAAGGTCAAAATCGAAATCACCGCTCGTGCCGGAACTGTTAAAGCCGCTAAAGGCAGAATCTGCAGCGCCCGATTCATCAAGGCCGCCACCACTGTCCTGACGGGTGAAGAAAATCAGACCGCCCAAGCCATTATCATCAAGCAGCGTGTTGATGATCGTCGTCGTCGGTCCAGTGGTATTGATCTGATCGATTAAAACCAACGATGCACTCGCCTGAGCGCCAGCCAAAGCAAACATCGCTGCCGCCACAGCCGTTAAATTTTTGAACATAAAGTCCCCCACTCTCTTACTTTAAAACCCGTAATTCTCTGCGGAACCTACCACTCAGCTATCATAAGTAGCAATATTCAGATTGTAGCTACCACTAAGTTTCTTCCCAAAATACAACCTGTGACTGTACCAGGTCATGCTCTTGCTTCTTTATGGCGAAGAACTCGCTGCTGTCTGTTGCTCAGGTAGCAATTTCATCACGACCGAATCGAAAACGGCGTGAACTGCGTCTCGCTGTCATAGACATCGACGCCTTCTGCACGTTTCAGCACTGCCACCAACCTGTATGTGACCGGCGTCAGCAACGCCTCCCACAGAACCTTGAGGAAATAGTTGGTGATCAGCACGGTGATAACCTGGCTGGTGCTCCAAATGCCAAGAAAGGCTATCGGGTAAAACAACATACTGTCGACGCCCTGGCCGATAATGGTCGAGCCAATCGTGCGCTGCCACAGATGCTTGCCCGCTGACCAGACTTTCATCCGCGCCATGACGAAGGCGTTGGCAAGCTCGCCCGCCCAAAAGGCGATCACCGAGGCAAGGACAATGCGCCAGGTAAGCCCAAACACCGCCTCATAGGCCGCCTGCCCGCCCCAGCCCGGCGCCGGCGGCATCGCGACCACCGCCCAGGCCATAAACGCCATAAACAACACCGCGACAAACCCCGCCCAGACGACGCGGCGCGCCCGCGCATAGCCGTAAACTTCGGTCAAGACGTCGCCGAGCACGTAAGACAGCGGGAAAAATAAAATCCCCGCACCAAACACGCCGACATTCCAACCGAATATCTTCCACTCGCTAAACTGAACCAGCTTGGCCGCCCCGATCAGATTTGAACAAATCAGGATCGCGACAAACGCCGCCATCGCGAAGTCATAATATTTGAACCGATGCGTTGAGAGCGCCTCGGCTTTTTCAATCCGTTGAACTTGTGTTTGCGTCACGAACACCTCGCTCCGTTCAAAACCTGGCATGAGTATGCGGGCGGTTTGCGCGAAAGAAAAGCGCGGGCGCGCCTATCGTTCGCTTTGCCTGCGCGCCAGCGCCCTGATGGCGCCATGGAGGGTGCGGATTTCTGCTTCGGTAAACCCGGCCCTGGAAAACGCCGCGCGTAAGTTGCGCACCATGCCCGGGCGCTTTTCCGGCGGGTAGAAATAATCCGCTTCGTCGAGCGCCGTTTCAAACCGGTCAAAGAAATGTGCAAGCGCCGCCTTGTCCGCTGGCATATCTTGCTCTCGCGGCGGTTCAATCGCCGCCTTATCTCCGGCGCGCGCCCATTCATAAGCCGTCACCAACACCGCTTGCGACAGATTGATCGACGCAAAAGCCGGGTTCACCGGGATCGACAAAATCGCATCCGCGCGCGCAACATCGTCGCTGGAAAGCCCGTTGCGCTCGCCGCCGAAAAGCACCGCGCAGCGCTGCCCGGAACCCACCCGCATCCGCAGCTCCATCGCGGCCTCTTCCGGCTTCAGCGTGGGCGTGGCCAGCTCGCGCCGGCGGGCGGTGGTCGCGATGACATATTGGCAATCGTTGAGCGCGCCATCGAGATCATCAAAAACTTGTGTCTGGTCGATCACCAGCGATGCGCCGGACGCCATCGCCGCCGCCTTTGGATTGGGCCATCCGTCGCGCGGCGCCGCCAGCCGCAAACCGGAGATCCCGAAATTCAGCATCGCACGCGCCGCCGCGCCGATATTTTCCCCCATCTGAGGTGCGACAAGCACAAAAATCGGCGCCGGTTCGACGCCCTCACGCGCTCTTGTTCTGCTAATCCGCATTTGTTTCACCCATCCCTGCCGCACCGGCGCTGTTTGCTCTTCTCGAGCCTTTGACCTCAGCCCGCCGGATGCTATAGCCGCCGCACACAATAGACATTATGCGCGCATTCGCGCCGCGTCCAAAAGCAACCCCGGTAGGTCTTTCCATGCAGAAAATCAAAGTCGAAAATCCAGTCGTCGAAATGGACGGGGACGAGATGACCCGGATCATCTGGCAGATGA
>JAJFGE010000022.1 GCA_021776295.1 Hyphococcus sp. | reverse complement strand
GACCGGGCTTAAACTTTATGTGGGCACAGAACATCCCCATGAGGCGCAACAGCCGAAAATACTCGATGTCGCGGCAATGAACGCCAAGAATAAAAGGGACGCTTAAAGATGAGCACGACTTCTCTTGAAGATTTAAAAGACGTTGTCGCTGAGGCTGGCGGCATCATCGCGACGCCGGAAGAAGCGCCCAAGGCTGAGCCGAAAATCGATGCGCAAGGCCGCGCTTACGCCACCGGCAAACGCAAAACCGCGATTGCGCGGGTGTGGATCAAACCCGGTTCCGGCAAGATCACCGTCAACAAGAAAGACCATGCGGAATATTTTGGCCGTGCGGTGCTGCAGATGGTTATCAAGCAACCGCTGATCGCCGCCGATCGCAACGACCAATATGACGTCGTCTGCACGGTCAAAGGCTCCGGTCCGTCGGGCCAGGCCGGTGCGGTGCGTCACGGCATCTCCAAAGCGCTGACTTTCTTCGAGCCGAACCTGCGCGCGGTTCTCAAAAAGGGCGGGTTCTTAACGCGCGACAGCCGTGTGGTTGAGCGCAAGAAATACGGTCGCGCCAAAGCGCGCCGTTCATTTCAGTTTTCGAAACGCTAAGAAGCGTTTCGGGGCAAATTCTCGAAACGCTAAGAAGCGTTTTGCTTTGTGGTTTAGACAAACGCCGCCCTCCGGGGCGGCGTTTTTTGTTGTCCGGTTGTTGGATTTTTGGGTGCGGGAGTAGGATTTGAACCTACGACCTTCAGGTTATGAGCCTGACGAGCTACCGGACTGCTCCATCCCGCGCCAACTTGTTACACAGAACAAAACGGGTTCTGTGCCGAACTCGGAGCAGATTTGATTTGCCGGCCTTCGCCGGCGGGCGGACTGCTCCATCCCGCGCCAACTTTTCCGTGCAGTTATGTGCAAAACACGCCCTGCAGCGGTGTGGCGGTATAGCCTCGCCGGGTCTGGCCCGCAAGGCCTGTGGACAAACAAAATATCAGGTTCAAGACCCGCCATCCAGGCGTCTGTGGGCACGCTCATGCTGGCTCTGCGATTTTCGTTCACTGCGGCAACAGTTTTATGTCACCATATCCAGCACCATGCGCGCTGCGGCGCGGGCGTCGCTGAAATTTCTGGCCGTTTCAACAGCGAATAGGAAGGCCAGCAAATAGAGCGGCGCGGAGTATTTGGTCTCAAGCCTTTCAACCATCGCCTGAAAGCCGGGCGGCGGCGGCGCGCGCATCACCGCCCAACATATCCCGGCGCCCAGCACCATCCCGGCAAGGATATCGGTCGGGTGATGCAATCCAAGATAAACCCTCGGCGCCAAAATGGCCGCTGTGGTCCAACCAATGGCGATAAGGCCAAGTGTTCGGTTGCGTATTAAAATGGCTGTCGCAATCGTTGTCATCAGCATCGCATGATCGCTAGGGAACGAACTCATCCCGACATAATAGGCATCGGCATACTCGCTCGCCTGGGTCATGATGGGCCGGTCTCGATGCGGCAATGTTAATTGCAGTATCCGTGAAACCAACATGGAAATAAAAATTGCGCCTGCTGTTCGGGGGATGTGCAAATTACGGGAGGAAAAAAATCGCCGCCGAGCGGGCGCTGCTGCAATGAACAACAACGCCATCAATACGCCGCCCTTTAATAAGTAGCTGTCCGCGAGATAGACTACTACCGGGGTGAAACCGGGCGTTGCCTCGCGCGCTCCGGAAAGGAATATGGCAATCGATGCTTCCATGGTCAGCGCGCTACAGCGCCATTGAGCGCTGAAAAAACTAGCCCCGGCAAACGCCAATAAGCGCCGCCATACCAGTCCTTCGCAACCCTAAACGCCGGCGCAGTCATGCCGCCGATCAAACGCATACTATCCCCCAACCCCGCTGCCCCACCCAAGCTGCCGCGAAGGGCAAGGATAGCATGGGGAAAACACCCCGTCAGCAACATCGTTTTGACAGACCGGCGCGTTTGCGCTGACATGCGGGCGGTTAACCATGAAGCCTGTTGATGTTCCAGCTCAAGTCACCGTCGCGTTCCGCATTTGATCCGGTCCTGGTCCAGGATCCGGTTTATCTGCGCACGGCTGAGATTCGAGATTTTCAGGCCTGGGCCAGCCTGCGCCAGGAAAGCCGGCGCCATCTTATTGCCTGGGAAGGCGACTGGGCGCCGGAGGCGTTGCAGCCGGCTGCCTTTAAGCGCCGGCTCAAACTTTTTGCCCAGGAAGGCCAGCGCGGGCGGGCGATATCTTTACTCATATTCCACCGGGATAGCCGCGTGCTGGTTGGCGGGATCACGCTCACCAATATCCGTTATGGCGCGGCCAGGGCGGCGACGCTCGGCTATTGGATCGGCGCGCCGCATGTCCGTCAGGGGTTTGGCGCGGCCGCGGTTACGGCGCTGGTCGGCCATGGCGTAGGCGCTATCGGCCTCAACCGTATAGAGGCGGCCTGCCAGGCGGAGAACGCCGCATCCCGGGCGCTGCTGTTGAAATGCGGCTTCGCCCTGGAAGGCAGCGCCCGCGACTATCTCAGGATTAATGATGAATGGCGCGACCACGACCTGTTCGCCATCACCGCCAGGGATTTTCGCAACCGCGAAAAGCCTGCCTCGAATTTGCGGTGAAGCGTTAAAAAAATATCCCGGAACGGCCGGCGCCGCCCTTGCGATAAAGTCACATAGGCGTGAGTATGCTGCGCGAATAAGCCAACTGGCCGTGTGTGGATGGCGAAAGTTACACGAAGCACGCATCAGGGGGCGGTTGGCGCGGTTTTTGGGTGGAACCAGGTGTGGGACCAGTATTCGGCGCCAAAACAACACGGCGTATCAAATTGACGGGGCAGGGGCGTTTATGATTGGCATTGTGGGTGCGGGGATGAGCGATGCGGCGGCATGGGGAGCGCCGGCTTTTGATCTCGGGCGCGGCGCGATTGCTGGCGCGTTCATTGTCGCGGCGGCTTTTTTGGCTGGTTATGCGGCGATCCGACGGAGCGGAATTGCGGTTTGCGCTTTGTTGATGGTGGCGGGGGCGGCGGCGCTTGAATTTTCCTGGCTCGGTTTTTTCAGCACGATGCCGTCTGAGATTGCAGTTCTGATAATGGGATTGTTCGCGGCGGCGGCGATTATTTTTCTCTCAGTGACGATTGGCGCGGCGAAATATAATCCGTTGCTGGGCGGGTTGATGTTTACCGCAGCGCTGGTGATTGCCGGCATGGGCGCCATCAATTTCTTTGACCGTGTTGAGATTGCGCCGATCATGCGCCTGGCTGTGCTCGGTATTGGCGCATTCGCGGTGTTGCTGGCGGTCAGCCAGGCGTTTCGCGGCGATCTTGGCGCGCGTCTTATTCTTCCCGGTATTGCGCTGGCGATGGCGGCGCCGCTTCTGGGCCCGCTTGGCGCGATTGAGACGGGCGCGTTTGCGCTGGCGCCGCATGGTTTGTTTACGCTCGGCGTCATTGCCGCCAGCCTGGTTGCGCTAACGGAGAGTGCGCCGCCGCGCATGGCGGAGTTTGCCGGCGAGGGGTTTCACGGGTTTAGCGCGCGTGACGATGCATCGCCTGCGACCGCAAACCCCAAAAACGAGCGCATGGAAATCGTTCTCGATAGCTCACTGGCGCGGGTTCTCGATTATTCGGGCGTGGCGATCTGGGACTGGAGCCCGGACCTGATTGACCAGACCGATACCTTGCCGTCACTGCTCGGCGCGGATTCAACGGCGCCGTTCACACCCGATGCGCTTTGCCATTTCATCGCCAAAGATGACCTGCAACGGTTTAAGGATGAAGTTCTGACGCCGGTTGACGGCCCGTTTGATGTGGCGCTGAATTTATTTGACGGCCGCAAGATAAGACTGCGCGGCGCCCGCGCGGCCCAAGATGAGAGCGGCGCGCTTGAACGCATTGTTGCATTCATTGAAACCGCGTCGCCAATTTTTAAACCATCGAAAAATAATGGCGTGGATGGAAGAACGCTGCAAAATGCAACCAAGGCGGCGATCATACCGGCGGCGGGCGGATCGCTTGCCGATAAGCTTGGCGAGGCGTTGGACAAAGGCGATATCGTCGCTGCGTTCCAGCCGATTGTCGCGCTAAAAGACAAAAAGACTGTCGGCTATGAGGCGCTGGCGCGCTGGCGCCATCAAAAAGACGGCGCTCATGAGGGGCCGGAAACTTTTGTCCGCGCCGCAGACGCCGCCGGCAAGGGGGCCATTCTCGCTAAGATTATGTTGGAGGAGGCAGCCGTGTTCCTCGCCGACAAAATCAAATCCGCTAAAGGTGCGGCGCCGTTTGTGGCGATGAATGTCTCGTGGATGCAGATGCGCAATCCCGATTTTGTCGGCCTGGTTGGCCAGACCATCAAGAAATATAAACTACCCAAAGATGCACTGGTGATTGAACTGACCGAGGGCGACGCTGTCGAAGGTGAAGGCGCAGCTGACATTTTCTCGGCCTATAAAAAGGCCGGCGCTTCGCTCGCTTTTGATGATTTCGGCGCCGGATTTTCCTGCCTGACGAATTTGCGGAAATATGATTTTGACTATCTGAAGATCGATAAGTCGTTCACCGACGATCTCAGCGGCGGCGGCGATGGCGTCAAGATTATTAGCGCGCTGGCTGCTCTCGGCAAGGATCTTGGCCTGAAAGTCATTGTTGAAGGTGTTGAGAGCGATAAGGCGGTTGCGGCGGCGGCAAAACTCGGCCTCGATTTGGCGCAAGGCTATGCGCTCGGCAAACCGGTTGAGACGGTTCGAAAAATAGCCAAGCTTGCAGACCAAAATAGAGCGGACGCCAAGGCGGAGGATCTCAAATCGGCAGACTCCAAGATAGATGTTAAACAAGCAGACGAAAAATCAGCGCTTAAGGACGACAAGAAACTAAACGCCGCTGACGACAATCATATGAAGGCCGATAAGACCGACATAGCCGCAGTGGCTAAAGAAGCCGTTATCGCCAAAATGGCGGATGAGGCGGCGCTTGAAGACAAAAAACCTGCGCGCTGGACGCCATGGCGGCGCGGTGCGCTGCGCTAAATATTGATAGGCTAGAGCAAATCCGAGTTAAATTGAATCATGGATTAGCTCTAGATTTTTTGTTTGCCGCATTATCTATCGGATAACCGCGTCACACTTATCCGGAAATGCTCTAATTTAACGGCTGATCGTCGCGCCGCGCCATCGCCCATTCCGGCGACAGCATCGCGCTGGTTACGCCAAGCTTGGCCAGGGCGCGGCTCCAGGCGTCGCTCTGGGCGCCTTCAAAAATAATCGCTTCGGACGGTGCGCAATGCACCCAGGCGTTCATCGCGATTTCCTGTTCGAGTTGACCGGGCCCCCATCCGGCATGGCCAATCGTCAGGATAAATGCGCGCGGCGGCGCCTGTTTGGGCTCCTTGCCGGCAATATCAATAAGCGCGTCCTTGGTTGCCGTCAGTCCGAGATCGGGCGCCAGTTCTATGGTGGCGTCAAGCTGGTAGTCGAGCGTGTGCAACACCGCGCCGCGCTCGGTTTGCACCGGTCCGCCGAAAAACACCGGTGTTGCATTAGCGCCGTCGCGCGGGTCAATATCGAGCTGGTTTAACAGTTCCGACAACACCACATCTTGAAGGCGTTTGTTGATGATGACGCCCATCGCATGGTCTTTGTCATGGGCGCAGATATAGACCACCGACCGCTCAAACCGCGGATCGCCCATATTCGGCATGGCGATCAGCAGCTGTCCGGTGAGAAAGTCACGCGTCGATGCGCTTGGCGGTTGGTCGTCGCTTCCCATATCAATAATCCTAGGGGCGTGACCGCCGGGGTGCAAGCTAGAGCATTTCCGGATAGTGTGACGCGTTGAACGCTATTGGCTGTCAACGCCGATAGAAATGCGGCAAACAAAAAATCTAGAGCTAATCCATGATTCAATTTAACTCGGATTTGCTCTAGCACTGCGTGATGCTGGACCCCGACGGTTCGAACCGATACAAGCGGCCATGAAAAATTAGGAGAACCCGATGACCATTTCCGTAGGCGACAAAATCCCTAACGCAACCGTCATGATGGCGACCGAAGAGGGGCCCAATCAGGTGCAGACCAGCGATGTCTTTGGCGGTGGTAAGGTGGCGCTATTTTCACTGCCCGGCGCTTTCACGCCAACCTGTTCGGCCAAGCACCTGCCGGGATTTGTGACCAAGGCGGAAGAGTTCAAAGCCAAGGGTGTTGATAAGATCGTCTGCATGTCGGTCAATGATGCGTTTGTGATGACTGCCTGGGCGAAAGATCAAAATGCCGGCGGCATTGTCGAAATGCTCGCCGACGGCAATGGCGACTTTGCCCGCGCGCTTGGGCTGACCATGGACGGAACCGGCTTCGGCATGGGCGAGCGCGCCCAGCGTTTTTCGATGGTGATTGAAAATGGCGTCGTGAAACATCTCAACATCGAAGAGCCGGGCGCGTTTGATGTTTCAAGCGCCGAACACATGCTTGCGCAGCTTTAGCTTACGCTTAGAGTCTGATTCAAAATTAAGCATTTGAAAATACTCCTCACAACCTGTCATCACCGGGCTTGTCCCGGTGATCCAGACTCGAAGGTGAGGCGCTTGCCGTTCTGGATTGCCGGAACGAGTCCGGCAATGACAGTGATGCATACAATAACATCATTATAACATTGATATGATTCACTTCATCTTATGGCAAAAGCTGAGAGAATTTTCGACTGGGCTCTTGGAGTTTCTCAAGCTCAATGCGCCGATGGCACGCCGCGGCAGGCGAGCGCATCGGCGCGCTCGTTGCCGGGGTGGCCGGAATGGCCTTTCACCCAGCGCCAGTCTATCTTGCGGCCGTCGACAAGCGCATCAAGCGCGGTCCAAAGGTCTTTGTTCTTGACCGGCTTTCTGGCGGCGGTTTTCCAGCCGTTTTTCTTCCAGCCGTTAATCCAGACGGTGATGCCGTTTTTGACATATTGACTGTCCGTGAACAGACGGACCGGTGTCTTCGGGTCTGTCGCCTCCAGCGCCTTGATGACCGCCATCATCTCCATGCGGTTGTTGGTGGTCGCCGCCTCGCCGCCGCAAAGCTCGGTCTCGTCTTCGCCGATAACAATAAGGACGCCCCAGCCGCCGGGGCCGGGATTGCCGGAACAGGCGCCGTCGGTGAAAATTTCAATCATTGTTGATCCGTGATTGTTGATCCGTGAGTAGGGGTGAGCCTTGCGCGCGATGAAGTTTGTCTCAGCGCCGGAGTTTTTTTTGCTTACATGGTTCTACTGTCAGCTAGCAAGCCGCAGCGGCGTATTGAAGACAATATTTTCAGAAGCTGTCTCGATAGTCTCGATGGTCAGCGTCCGCAGCTCTGCAAGCGATTTTAAAAATCCCTCCAATAGGTGCTCGGGCGCTGAAGCCCCGGCGCTCAAGCCGATGACTGAGACCCCCTTAAGGGCGTCGGGATCAAACGCGCCCGCATCCTCGATCAGCATGGCGCGCCGCGCGCCGGCGTTGTTTGCGACTTCCACCAGCCGCAAAGAGTTCGACGATGTCCGCGAGCCGATGACGACAAACAGATCAACACCCGGCGCCGTCGCTTTGACAGCGTTTTGCCGGTTGGTGGTCGCATAACAGATATCTTGCTTGCGCGGGCCGGCGATGTCGGGGAATTTCACCTTCAGCGCCGCAATGATAGTCCGCGCGTCGTCAACCGACAGCGTCGTCTGGGTGATATAGGCTTTAGGCCCGTCACGGTCTTCCAGCGCGGCGACGTCGCTCACCGAACCGATCAAAGTGATCGCGTCGTCAGCAACCTGGCCCATGGCGCCAACCACTTCGGGGTGATTGGCGTGGCCGACCAGATAGATATGCCGGTTCGCCGCCGCATGCTGGCGGGCTTCATTGTGGACCTTGAGGACCAGCGGGCAGGTGGCGTCAATTGTAATCAGATTACGCGCGGCCGCTTCGGCGTGAGCGGCGCGCGGGGCGCCATGGGCGGAGAAAATGACCGGCCGGTCGCTGGGCGCCTGGCTCAACTCGTCTACAAACACCGCGCCCATCGCCGCCAGTCGTTCGACAACATGTTTGTTGTGGACAATTTCGTGGCGCACATAGACCGGCGCGCCATGGATCGCCAGCGCCTCCTCAACGGTGCGGATCGCCCGCTCAACGCCAGCGCAAAACCCTCGCGGGGCAGCAAGGCGCACTTTCAGCGGTAATTTCCCCTGCCTTGGTTTTTCATACATTGGTTTCATTATGCGATTTCTCATCCATCACCCGGCATGAGCGTTGCGCCGCGGGTTGCGAGAGGCTACGAGAAGCTGACACGAAAGTGCGGCGTCTCAGCGGCAACCGTCTGGCGGCAAGAGGGCCATTTATGAGCAGATATAAGGGTTCGGTCAGATGAACAAACTGTTAGTCGGCGCACTTATCGCCGCAGTCATGGGCGTCGCCGGATGTTCGGGGTTGGGAAATAAGGCATCGACTGAGAAAAATCCGGCCCCTTGTCCGAATATTGTCGCTCTCCTAGACGCCTCCCGGATCATAGAGTTTGACGGCGGAGAACGGCTTGAGGATATCGCCTATACCGGTGAAATCACTAATGTTGCGATTGGCTGTCGTTACGTTGAGGACAAGCCGATTGACGCTGAAATCTCTATCGACCTCGCATTTGGCAAGGGACCAAAGGGCCAAAATGGCGATAAGGTTTTCAAGTACTTTGTCGCGGTGACGCGTAAAGATTTTGAAGTTATTGCTAAAACCGAATTTCTTGTGCCGGCGAAGTTCTCTGATAAAAATACTATCGTCGTCAAAAAAGAAGACATCGATAAAATCATTATCCCGCGCGCTGGCGACCATATTTCCGGCACCAATTTCGAAATTGTCGTCGGCTTCTCGCTCTCGCGCGATCAGGTCCTTTTTAACCGCTCCGGCAAAAGTCTGAAATTTCCGAATCTGAAATGACTATCCTTGAAGAGCTGAGCCGACGGGTTGGCGATGCGTTTGCCGAGGCGGGGCTGGACCGGCAATATGGCCGGGTCAAGCCGGCCGACCGTCCGGACCTCGCGCAGTTCCAGTGCAATGGCGCCCTGGCGGCGGCAAAAGCCGCCAAGCAAAACCCGCGCGCCCTGGCGGAAAAAGTTTGCGCGAGATTACGCAGCGACGCAGCCTTCAAACAAATCGCAATTGCCGGGCCCGGCTTTATTAATATCACCCTGGAGGACGACGCGCTCGCCCGCCGCCTCGGCGTTATTGTTGAAGATGACCGCCTCGGCGGCTGGCAAACGCCTGCGCCGACAAAAATCGTGCTCGACTATGGCGGCCCCAATGTCGCCAAACCGCTGCATGTCGGGCATCTGCGCGCTGCAATCATCGGCGAATGCCTCAAACGCATATTCAGATGCGCAGGCGACACAGTAGTTGGCGATGTGCATTTGGGCGATTGGGGCTTGCCGATGGGCCAGCTCATCACCGAGCTACAGCGCGAGCAGCCCGATCTCGTCTATTTCGATGCGGCGTTTAAAGGCCCGTATCCGGACCAGCCGCCCGTGTCGCTGACGGATTTGGAGCGGCTATATCCGCAAGCTTCCGCCGCCTGCAAAGCTGATCGGGCGCGTGCGGATGAAGCCCGCCAGGCGACGGCGGAACTGCAACAAGGCCGGCCCGGCTACCTCGCTTTATGGAAGCATTTTGTCGCCGTCTCGCGCGCGGCGATTGAGCAAGAATATGAAGATCTCGGCGTCACGTTCGACTTATGGAAGGGCGAGGCGGATGCGGCGCCCCTAATCCCGGAGATGGCGGCGGGGCTCGCCAAAAAGGGCCTGATCGAAGACAGCGACGGCGCGCAAGTTATTCGTGTCGCGAGCGGGGAAGACACCAAGAAAATTCCGCCCTTGATGCTGTTCAAGTCTGATGGCGGCGTCACCTATGGCACGACCGATCTCGCAACCATCGTTGATCGCGTGCGCTCGGAAAAACCTGATCGCATCATCTATGTCGTCGACCAACGCCAGGCCTTGCACTTTGAGCAGGTGTTTCGCGCCGCTGACCTCGGCGGTCTGTTCGCGGCTGAGCGACTGGAGCATATCGGCTTCGGCACCATGAACGGCAACGATGGCAAGCCGTTCAAAACCCGCGAGGGCGGCGTTCTGCGATTGCGCGAGATGATTGATATGGTCACCGAACGGGCGTTGGCGCGGCTGGCGGAAAATGGTTTGGCCGAAGGCTATGACGCTGCGGAAACAAACGACATTGCCCGCAAGGTTGGCGTCGCAGCGCTGAAATTTGCCGACCTCTCCAACCCGCGCATCAGTGATTATATTTTCGACCTCGACCGGTTCATGGCGTTTGAGGGCAAGACCGGGCCTTATCTACTTTATGCGCGCGTTCGAGTGCGCTCGGTGCTGGCCAAAGCGGAAGCGGCGGGCGCCGGTGCGCCGGGGCCGATGACGATAACGGCGCCGGAAGAACGCGCGCTGGCTCTGGTGCTGCTCGGATTTGGCGACGCCTTGCAAAACGCGCATCAAAAACGTCTGCCGCACCTGCTTTGCGACCATGCGTTTTCGCTGGCGCAGGCGTTTTCAAAATTCTACGCCGGTTGCCGCATTGCCGACGAGGCGGACCCAGCGATTCGCGCCTCAAGAATGGGACTAGCCGCTGCATCCGGGCGCCAACTGGACCTGATCTTTGACTTGCTAGGTATTCAGGCGCCGGCGCGGATGTAAGAACTTGTAGGAATTGGGGAAATAACTGTGGCGCCCAATCAACAGCGATAAGATTTCTATCCCAAAACGGCTGTGGAAAATCATAGGGAAATTCTGGTTTTTTACCCATTTTTTATATCAACATTCTGTTAACCCTATAATTTATTGAGGTTAATTATCCCCGCGGTGTTTCGGGGCTGATACGCCAAAGAAATTTGGTGCGCTGCAATATAACATTCGTCGCATTGTCACGGGCTTGTTACCTAAAGTACGTAAGGGATCGCTCGTTTTTTGGAGTCGCGGGAGCATGGCGGCTCAAATTTTTTACTCAAAGCTCGGGGAATATAAACATGACACTAATGAAAACACTCTCCGCTGGCGCAGCGGCGATCGCGCTGACGACGGCATTTGCAACAATCGTCCCAACGCCGGCCATGGCGCAGTCAACAACTTCCGACGTTCGTGGCATCGTCACCGATCCTTCTGGCGCTCCGATTTCTGGGGCCACTGTTACCATCACAGACGTGCTGACAGGTACAACGCGGAGCGTGCGCACTACCGGTAACGGCGGATACGCTGTACGCGGCTTGAACCCAGCGGGGCGCTACAGTGTCCGCGTAAGCTCCACCAGTTTTGCCGATAAATCAGTTACAGATATTACGCTGTCGGTTGGTGAAACGTCGACTGTAAACTTTGGTCTTGAAGGCGCCTCCGGCGCCGATGAAATCATAGTTGTCGCCTCCCGCGCAAGCGTAATTGATGTGGCGACCGGACCGGCCGCGACTTTTAACTTCGATGATCTGCAAAATTCCCCGGCGATCAGCCGAGATATCAAGGATATCATTCGCCAGGACCCACGCCTGTTTATTGATCAGTCAGAAGGGAACGGCCTGCAATGCGCCGGTGCAAGTTCTCGTTTCAACAGCCTCACGGTTGACGGGATTAAGCTGAACGACAATTTTGGTTTGAATTCGAACGGTTTTCCAACCGAGCGTCTGCCATTCCCATTTGACGCGATCAGCCAGGTTGCCGTGGAATTGGCGCCGTTTGATGTTGAGTATGGCGGCTTTACGGCCTGTAACATTAACGCTGTTACGCGATCAGGCACCAATGAATTCCATGGTTCGGCTTGGGGCGATTACACCAATGACTCACTCCGCGGCGGTTCGATCGAGGGGTCAGAGTTTGATAAAGGCGATTTCCGGAAGGTTCGTTTCGGCGCAACACTTTCTGGCCCCATTATCAAAGACAAACTTTTCTTCTTCGGGGCCTATGAGAAATTCAATGACACCGAAGTCATTGTCCGCGGTCCTGCCGAATTGGGAGCCGTTGGCGTTCAGGGTGTCAGTCAGGCGCAATTGGATCGGATTGCCAACATTGCGCGGACGATTTATGATTTTGATCCGGGGGACCTGCCATCCACATTTGATGAGAGTGATGAGAAAATCCTGTTGAAACTGGATTACAACATCAACGATAATCACCGCGCGGCATTCACCTATAACTATATTAACGGCAATAATCTGACGGCGTCTGATGATGATCCTGATGAGTATGAGTTTTTCAACCATTACTATATCAGAAGCACCAAGTTAACGACGTATTCTGGTCAAATCTTTTCCAACTGGACGGATAATTTCTCTACTGAGCTTCGCTTCAACCACACAACCAATGACACGGGTCAAAACTCGGTAAACGGGGCTGAATTTGGCGAAGTGCAAATCGATACGTTCAACAATGGTCAAAGCGCGACTGTTTATTTGGGCGCCGATGATTCCAGGCATTCCAACAAACTCGATACAAAAACCATCAACTTCAAGTTCAAGGGCGATTATTCGGCGAACAATCATCTGTTTAGCTTTGGGTATGAGCGTGAACATCTGGAGATTTTCAACCTGTTCGTTCAACATTCACAAGGTCAGTATGATTTTGATGATGTCCGCGGCAGTTCGCTTGCGGCCGATCCGGACGCCAATATTGATTTGTTTGAGCTATTGCTGGCGGATAACGTATTTTACGGAAATGCCGGCGGTACGAACAATCCAGATGATGCCGCTGCAAACTTAAAATTCTCAACGAACACCGCATATGTTCAAGACAATGTTACGTTTGATGAGCACGGGTTAACGTTGACTTTGGGTTTGCGTTACGACTGGTGGACATCTGGTGATGTGCCGCGTGAAAACGCCAACTTCATTGCACGAAACGGTTTTACCAACACCAACACCTTTGATGGAGAAGGGGTGCTGCAGCCTCGTTTTGGCTTCAACTATGAAGTGAAAGACAACATTACTCTGCATGGTGGTGCGGGTATTTATTCTGGCGGCAATCCAAATGTTTGGCTCGCCAACAGCTTCCAGAATGATGGACAAACGTCGGTCCAAATTCGGGCAGGCGAGACTGATTTGAATACGATTACTTGGATTAACGATGAAGGGGGTCTTGGGCGCCCGATATTCGGCGTGCCTCAGGTTCACTTTGACACTGTTGCGCTTGGCGCTGCCGCCAATACCGGCGTGAACGCTATCGATGACAATTTCAAAATTCCGTCGCAGTGGAAATTTGCGTTAGGCGGTGTTTGGGAGTTCGATATGCCTGCGGGGCTTGGCCAGGGGTATTCGCTTCAGGCTGACTTGCTGTATACGAAAGATCGCGAGGCGGCGAAGATTATCGACGCCACGTTGGAACAGGTTGGCACTGCGATAGATGGTCGCCCGATTTATGTCGGAATTGACCGGGCTGATCCTGATTGCGTTGATCCGCTCGCGGCAGCTTGCAGCAGTCGGGCGTTCAATCAGGACTTCATTCTCACCAATAGTGACGGGGGCCGCCAATATGTGATCTCCGCAGCTCTTAGCAAAGACTATGCATTCGACGGCGGGTGGGATGCGAATTGGACACTGGGCTATGCCTATGTAGACTCCAAGGACCGCAATCCAATGCCGTCCTCGGTGGCGTTTTCAAACTTCGCTTTGCAATCGGTGGATGATCCAAACAACCCGGCGCTCGGTACCTCGAACAACGAAGTGCCGCACCGGATGACGCTCAGCGCAGGTGTGCGCAAAGCGTTTTGGGGTGATTATGAAACCAAGGTCAATCTTTTTGGCACCATCTCCCAATCGAGGCCATACAGCATCAACTTTATTGATGCCGGTGAGGCATTTGGCGACTTTATTGACGGCCGTCACCTCGCCTATATCCCAACTGGCCCCGGTGACTCTAATATCATCTTCGAAACCGGGGTGGATTCCACAGCCTTCTTCAATACTTTGAATGGGCTTGGTCTTAGCGAATTCGGCGGCATGATTGCTCCGAAAAACGCATTCCAATCTGATTGGTTCTCTCAGTGGGATCTGCGCATTGAGCAGGAATTCCCTGGCGCTATGAAAGGCCATAAATTGGCGGGTTTTGTTGTCATCGAGAACATCGGCAATTTGTTGAACGACGATTGGGGCGTCATTAATCAGGCTGGGTTTCCTGGCGGCGTTGAGTTCTATGAAATTAATGAACGCGCTGGGTGCGCAGATTGTGCAGCAGGATCGGCTTTCGGCCCGAATGGTGAATATATCATCACTGGGTTCAATGACGTTACACCGGATTCACTCCAATCGCCTGTAACGGATGCCTCTGTTTGGGAAATTCGTTTTGGCGTTCGCTACGAATTCTAAGCGAACGAAATACACTTACGAAAAAGGGCGGCTCATTGAGCCGCCCTTTTTTATTGTCTGTACTGAAAATTTTGTGGCGACAGTGTTGAAAAGCGCCGCCCGTCTATTTCCCGATCAGCCGCATAAAGCGTTCTTCGGCTTTGGGGTCGGTTTCAAAGGCGCCGGTCATGGCTTGGGTGATGCAGGCGACGTCGGTTTTGTGGATGCCTCTGGTTGAGATGCATTG
>JAJFGE010000021.1 GCA_021776295.1 Hyphococcus sp. | reverse complement strand
GAGCGGCCGTCGGACCATGCGCCCGTGTCGCTGACGCTTAGTTTATAATACAATTTGCGTTGACTCTGACCATGGGTCACGAATGCATACCCACCTCTCCCCCATCGGGGCTATCGGATTCACACATTTGTGGATGCTGGGGTGCCTATGCTCCGGCGTTTCAATTTTCTTCCTGCGCTGTTGCCCCCTCCGTCCCTCCGGGACACCTCCCCCGCCCGCCCGTGAAGGTGCGCTAATTATGATTCGACCGCCTTCGCGGTCGGGGCGGAGGAGGAATTAGGCCTTGCGTTTACGGGGGAAGTACCGGCGAAGCCGGGGATGGGGGGCCTTGCGGCGGCTCAGCATAACGTACCTTTGAAACTAACCCACCAGATGCGCCGCCAGCGCCGCCAATAGTGTATCGATATCATTTTCATCATTATAAAGATGAACAGAAAGTCTCACCGCGCCCTGCCGGGTGTCATGAATGACGCCAGCCTCCGACAAGTCCGCCGCCGCTGCATCATAATCGCGCACCTTGATGAGAACGCCGGAGCCGCGACCGCCTTCGCTCGTCGCTGATTGCACCGCGCCATCCGGCAAGCCGTCAAATAGCTGCGACAACAGCGCCTGATTATGTGCGTAAATTGCATCAACGCCGTGCGCAGCGATGACTTCAAAGCCCGCCAGGGCGCCTGCCGGGGGTGCGATTGAGGGCGTGCCGCCGGTATAGCGCGCCGCGCCTTTTGCATATTCAAAATGGCGGATGTCCATCTCGAACGGGTTTTCATGGGAGAACCAGCCGACATCCATCGGCGCACATTGCGCAGCGGTGTCGCCACGCACCCACACAAAGGCCGCTCCGGGCCCGCCGCAGAGATATTTCAGTGATGTGCCGACGGCGAAATCGGGCGCCCATTCATTGAGCCGCACCGGCACAGCTCCCGCCGCCTGAGCGACGTCGAGAAGTGAGAAAACCCCGGCTTGGCGGGCGCGGCGGGCGATTTCCGCCGCCGGCGCCAGAACGCTGGAATTGGAATAGACCCGCGTCGCCGCCACCAGCTGAACATCATCCTCGAACGCTGGCGCCCATGCATCCGGGTCGGCAAGCCGCGCGCCGCCTGGCAGGAACACCAGCTCATAGCCAATCCGCCGCGCCTGGGCGAGGGCGAAACCGACGGTCGGAAAATCATCTTCGCTGAGAACAATTTTGGTCCGCCCAGCCCGCTCGGGAAGCGAGAACAGGATTTTCGAAATCCCGCTGGAGACATTGCTCTGTAGACAGATGTCATGGGCGTCAGCGCCAATCAACGGCGCGAGGCCAGCGCGGGCGCGCGCCTCCGTTTCAAGCCAGACATCCCAGACACCGGCGCCGGCCTTGCGCCACGGCTCCGCAAAGCCTCGCGCCAGCGCTGCATCCATGGCCTTTGGCTGCGCGCCGACAGAATGCGACAGGAAATAATGCTTGCCCGGCAGGTGAAATTTATCACGGTCCATCGCTAGCCGGACAGTTTGCGCAATTCATCGCGCGTCACCGCCCCCGGCACCACCACTACCGGTATCGGCCGGACGCCAAGATAGGCGGGATTATGCGCCAAAGCCGAGACCAGAGGGCCGGGGCCGCTGGTCTGCGTTGAGGCGCCGAGAAACAAAAATGCAATATGCGGGTCCTCTTCAATCAGCTTGCGGATTTCCTCAACCACGACGCCCTCGCGGATGATTTCTTCCGGCGCCTCGCCGGTCTGGGCTTTCACCTCGGCGGCAAATTCATGCAAGATCGCCTCGGCGCTCTCATAAGCTTCCGCGCGCATCGTCTCCGCAACGGTCGCCCAATGGCCAAATTCAGGCGGCTCGACTACATGCAACAGGCTGACGCGGGCGCTGGAGCGTTTAGCGCGCCGGCCGGAGAAAAACGCCGCCAACCGCGCTTCGGGACAGTCCGACGCAATCACCAGGAATTTAATCCGCTCTTCGGCGCTATCTGTGTCAGTCTCACTCATGAGTGTACAATGCAATGAAACGCCGGCGCGCGTCTACATACCTGACGAGCCGCCCAAATAGCTGGCAAATGAAAACGCCGCCGGCGCTGGGGCCGACGGCGTTCGAAATTAAGCGTTTCGCTTAAATATCTTAGCGGCGCTTGGTGCGGCGTTTGGCTTTACGTTTTGTGGCTTTTTTCGCGGTTTTGCGTTTTGCGGTTTTCTTCGCTGCTTTACGTTTTGTGGCGCGTTTTTTCGGTGCGGCAGCGGCAGATTCCATGCTGTCGAGCGCATCGGCGTAAGCTTTGAGCGCCTTCATGAAGCCGGCCTGCTGGGTTTTAGGCAGGACTGACAGAACGGCGCGGTCGGATTTGTTGACCTTGGCGTCGGCTGATTTGAGGATGCGTTTGCCGGCGGCGGAGATGCTGACGGCGTTGGCGCGGGCGTCTTCTTTGGTGCGTTTGCGCGTCAACAGACCTTTTTTGATCATCCGGGCGATCATATCGGCCAGCGTTGAGCGGTCGATGCCGGTGTGGCGCACAAGGTCGGTCTGGCTCAGCCCTTCATTTTTGGCGACAACGCTCAGAACTTCAAACTGGCGCGGCGTCGGACCGGATGTGCCGACTTCTTTTGAATATAGGTCGTGTGCATATTGCTGGGCGCGCCGCAATAGGTGGCCTGGTGAACTCTTAAGCGAATAAGCCATGAATGTCTCCGTGTTTCGGCTGAATAGGAATTATCTCGAATGGGTTCAATTTGTGCGCTGCAATCTGATTATCCGAAAACGGCGCTTCATCCTCAGCGTGAGTGAACTGAATGTCATTTGACTGGGTGTCATTAGAACTATTCCAACAGAATTGCAAAATTACACCCGACGCGGACGGCTTGAACTGCGCCTGTACATAGTCGATTGAAACTCATCCGTCATCGGCGAAATTGCCGCACCAGTTCACAAAATGGAGATTTTACGCTTTGGGCGGATAATCAGCAGACGTGTGATTGTGCGCAAAAATTGCGGTTTATTTATTTTGGGGACGGCGATAAACGCTTAGTTTTCCCCAGCGGATTTTTCGCTCGGATCAGTATCGGCGTTTTCATCCGGCATAAATTTGGCGATCAACGGCGCCTGAAATCCGGTGAAGATGAGGCTGGCGGCGGTGAAGCCGAATATTTTTAAATTAACCCAATGTTTTTCCCCAGAGCAGCCCGCTTCGCCGGTCAAGTCGCAATCGCGCATGAAATAACGCCAGGCAATCTCGTTGGCGATGGCGAGGACGGCAAAAAACACTGCATAGCGCTTGGTCAGTATACGCCAGGCGCCGTCCGGCAGATGCAGGGCGCCGTCAAACACAATTTTGAGAAAATTCCGGTCGGCGATCATCCCACCGGCCAAGGTTGAGGCGAACAGCGTGTAAATTATCGTCGGCTTCATGTAAAAGAACATCTTGTTGTGCAAGATCAGCGTCAGGCTGCCGAGGACGCCGACAATGACGCCGGTGACCAACAGCATCGGCGCCACCCGGCGCTCCTTCCACACCGAATAGACGAATGCGGCGAGATAGGCAGGCAGGAAAAGTCCGACCGCGAGATACATTTCCTCGCCTTCGGAGACCGACCAGTCCTGGCCGGCCAGCCCGCCGAATAGCGGCGCGAGACGGCCGCCGAAAAAGTAGGCGATCATGAACACCATAAGCGGGCCCATATCGACGGCGAGTTTGGCGCCGCCGGAAAGCCGCAACTCAGGGCTTTTTGTCTCGTTCATGCAGCGCTCCTTGAGGGGTTGGAAGGTTTAATCAACTGCGCCGGCCAGCGCGTGGGCGAAACTTTCGGCGTGGAAGGTTTGTAAATCGTCAACGCTTTCGCCGACGCCGATAAAATGGATCGGCAATGCAAATTTATCGCCAAGCGCAACCAGGACGCCGCCCCTGGCGGTGCCGTCAAGCTTGGTCATGACCAGGCCGGTGACCCCGGCTATATCGGAAAACGCCGCCGCCTGACTGATGGCGTTCTGGCCAACGGTGGCGTCAAGCACGAGGATGACATCATGTGGCGCGCTCGCGTCGAGTTTTTTCAGGACACGCACAATTTTCGCAAGCTCGTCCATCAGCGCGGATTTGTTTTGCAGCCGCCCGGCGGTGTCGATGAATAAAACATCAACGCCGGCGGCCTTGGCTTCTTTCACCGCATCAAAGGCAAGTCCCGCCGCATCGGCGCCAACCTCGCGCGCGATAACCGGCGCGCCGGTGCGCTCGCCCCAGACCGATAGCTGCTCAATCGCCGCGGCGCGGAAAGTATCGCCCGCCGCCAGCATCACCTTGAGGCCGTCGTCTTTAAATTTTTGCGCCAGCTTGCCGATGGTGGTGGTTTTTCCCGAGCCGTTGACGCCGATCATCAAGATCACATGCGGCTTGTTTGCGGCCTCAATGAGAAGCGGCTTTTCCAGCGGCTCCAGTGTCGCGGCGACCTCGCCGGCGAGGATGTCGCGGACTTCTCCTTCGGTGATTTCCTTGTCGAATTTATCCTGTGCCAGACTATCGGTAATCCGCTCAGCGGCGGCGACACCGAGATCGGCGGTGATGAGAAGCTCTTCGAGTTCATCGAGGGTTTCCTGGTCAAGCTTGCGCTTGTTGAAGATGCCGGCGACGCCGTCGGTAAGCTTTGAGGATGATTTCGAAAGTCCCTGGCTTAGCCGTGACAGCCAGCCTGGGCTTTTTGTCTCAGCCGGCGGCGTTGGCGGCGCGGCTTCATCGTCCGAGGCGGGCTCAACCATTTCAGGCGCCGGCGCTACCGGGTCAGGAGCCTTGGCCTCAGCGACGGGCGCTTCTACCGGCGCGGATGCTTGTTCTGTCGCCGTATCTTCGGCCGGCTTCTTTTTGCCGAACAGGCCGGAGAGAAAATTCTTCGCCACGTTCAATCTACTCCTGCAACATTGTGTGCGCGTTGAGCGTCTGACTACGGATGGATTGCATTTCAAGCAACCTCGCCGATCAGGAGGTCGCCCGCGCGGGCGGTCAGGCGAAGCTGGCATGCCGCGCCAATGGCGGCGGTCTCGCCATTGATGACTTTGACGCTGGCGAAGTTACCAAGCCGCGCGCGGCCGCCGCTTTCCATGATCGCCAGTTCCTCGCGACCGACAAGCGTGTCGAGAAACCCATGCAACGCATCGGCGGCTTTTGTCCGCAACCGCGCCGCGCGCTCTTTAACGATAGCGCGCGGAACTTGCGGCATCAGCGCCGCCGGGGTTCCCTGGCGCGGGGAGAACGGGAAGACATGGAGATATTGCAAGCCCGCCTCATTGATAATATCGAGGCTGCGCGCGAACATCGCCTCGCTCTCGGTCGGGAAACCGGCGATAATATCGGCGCCGAAGGCGACATCGTCGCGCCGGGCGCGGATATTATGGCAAAGCTCAATTGCCTGTTCGCGCGTATGGCGGCGCTTCATACGTTTAAGGATCATATTGTCGCCGGACTGTAGCGACAGATGCAAATACGGCGCAACGCGGCTGTCGCCGGTGATGCGCTCAAACAGTTCAGCGTCAATCTCCGCGCCGTCAACTGAAGACAGGCGCAACCGGGCAAGCGCCGGGACCTGGTCAAGGAGCGCCGCGACCAGCGCGCCCAGCGTTGGCGCGCCTTCAAGGTCACAGCCATAGGAAGTCATGTCAACGCCGGTTAGCACAATTTCGTGGTGACCAGCGGCCGTCAGGCGCTTGGCCTGTTCAACTGCGACACTTACCGGCACCGATCGCGAATTGCCGCGCCCGAATGGAATGATGCAGAAAGTGCAGCGATGATCGCAGCCATTTTGAATCTGTAAAAATGCGCGCGCCCGGTCGCCATAGCCATCGATCAGATGGCCGGCGGTTTCACGCACCGACATGATGTCGTTGACGCGCACAGTTGTCGCATCACTGTCGCCAGGCGCCGGAGCTTGGGCGAGTGCGCGCCATTCACGCGGCATGAGCTTTTCGTGATTGCCGATGACGGCGTCGACTTCCGACATCGCCGCGAAATCATCGGGCGCGGTTTGCGCGGCGCAACCGGTGACGATAATTCTGGCGCCCGGCCGTGCACGTCTGGCGCGGCGAATGTTCTGGCGTGCGGTGCGCACCGCTTCGTTGGTGACCGCGCAAGTGTTGATCACCACGGCGTCTTTTAGCCCGGCCGCGCCGGCAAGTCGGCGCATAGCTTCGCTCTCCACCAGATTGAGGCGGCAGCCAAGCGAGATGATATCAAGAGCGGCGGGCATGCGCAGCTATTTGGGCTAAGACGGCGCAGAGGACAAGGGCGCGGGGACCGGACCGGCTTTATGGGGCGCTGCCGCTGACGATTTGCAGCAAGGGGCGGTTCGGCGCGTTCGCGGTTCTTGCGAATGCGGGCGGGCTTGTGGGTTCAGCGGCGATTATCTCGCCGAGATAGCGCATGACTTTGTAGAATTCATTTTCCGCCAGCCGACTATCAACCTCGCGCCGGGTCTCATCGGCGTCCGGCCCGTCATATTTTTCAAGTGCGTGGCGCGCGAGGTCTGCGGCCTCGGTGTTGGCCAATTGTCCCGCGACCGCCATTTGCGCGATATAATAAGCGCGCTTTAACGGGGTTGTCGCCTGTTCCGGCTTCATCGCATCGCGCAGCCGCAAGATATGGGCGCCGTCGGTTTTCACCCGCAGCCGGGCTTTGCGGTCGCCATTTTCAACCACCACGCCGTTGATCATCAGCTCTTCATAGGGGCGAAGCTTTAAAATCAGACCGGCCATAAACTCGTCTCCGCTTGTTTCACAAACACGCATGGCGCGCATAGACATACAACCATAAATTGCATACGATGCAACCATAAATAGAAAGTTAACAGAGAAATTCACCCCGGCCCAGGCCTGGCCCGGCTTTGGCCAAGACTAAGCCCTGGCTAGTTTTCCATCGATAAAAGGATTGAAAAGCCGACAATCATGAACAAAGCGAGCGGGCTAAAAGCGCCAAGCAGCGCCGGGATGACGCCGAGCTTGCCGAGCGCGAGGGCAAGGCTTTCGGCGACAAAATAAGTAAAACCAAGCGCCGACCCGGAGATCGCCCGGACCAGCAAGACGCCCTGGCGGTGCATGCCGAAACCGGCGATGGCGCCCAAAAGCGGCATCACCAGCGTCGCCATCGGCCTGGAAAAGCGGCCCAAAAAGGACGTCATCGCTTCGCGCGTATCGGCATTTTCGCGGCGCAGCTGGCGAATTTTTTTTGATAAGTCGCCGAGGTTGGTTTGGTCTGGCTTTAAGGTCAGCGCAAACAACAATTCCGGGTTAAGACTATTGGTCCACAAAGCGACAGCGTTCTCGGTGACGATAAGGGTCTCGGCGTCAAATGTTGTCACCCCGAACAGCCGCCAGACCCCTTCTTCATGACGCGCCGCGCGCGCCTCGATAACTTTTGACGCCAGGCCGTGCTCGTCAATATCGTAAATCGTGACATCCGACAGCAACACAGCGTCGCCAAATCGGGCGGCGCTTTGCGCGCTGATATATTCATTGTCGAAATTAATCCGGATGTTGGTTCGGGTGCCGGTGTCTTCCGGCAAGTCGAGGGCGTAGTCGTTCGCGGCCCAGTAATCGAGCGCGTCGGATGATTTGATGGTCACCGTTTCAAAGAAAATAAAATGCGCGATGGAAACGATCACGCATACAAATCCGAGCGGCAATAACACCCGATGCACCGACATGCCGGCCGCGCGCATGACGGTGATTTCGCTGGTGTGGCTAAGCCCGGCAAGGGTGACGACGATGCCGAGAAGCGCTGCGAAGGGCGTAAACTGTGCAACGATTTGCGGCACACGCAATCGGACATAGCGGATCAGCGAATCTACTGTGGCGCCGTCGGCCGCCAGAATGTCGCTCGAACGATTTAACAGATCGAGCATCTGCATGATGATGACAAAGAATAGCAAAAAGCCGACAAAGCGGATCAAAAACATCCGCCCTACATAGAGTGTGAATATCCCCTGCGCAGCGTTCATTGCGGCTCGCCCGCGACTGCCGGAGCAGGGCTTTGGGCTCCTGCAAGGCGCACCGTTTCAGTCTCGCGCCGGGTCATCACCCGTGCGGTGCGCGCCCGGTCGATGGAGCCGCGATAGAGCAGCACCGATACTACCGCAAAGGCTGCAAACACCCCCCACATAGAGATGTATGGAGAAAACGCGCCGTTTTCGGCGACGACCTTGCCCCATTCCTCAAGTGTTTCGTGATAGACGATCAAAATCGCAATACCGACTATCGGTTTTATCGAAGACCGTTGACGGCGGCCGGAAACGCCCATCGCTATCGCCAAGATTGGCATTATCAGAAACGACAAAGGATGAATGATGCGCCAATGCAGTCCGGCGCGATATTCGTCATAGAGCGGCGACGAGGCGGGTGTCTCCCGGCCCAGGAAACTGACAATTTCGTCGAATGTCGCCTCGCGTTCATCACCGCCGCGCTCGCGGAAAACACCAATCGCGGGCAAGGCGATTTCAAGGTCGAAGGAATCAAAATTCAGCGCCTCGATTTGCTCGCCGAGCGGATCAATGATTACCTGGCGGCCCTGTTCGAGCTTTAACAGCAATAAGCGGATATCCGGTGTGGTTGAAATGGCGCCATAACGGGCGGTTATCGTAGTACGCCCGCCATCCAGAGCCCGCCGTTCCAGAAATATATTTTCCGCGTCACGGGTGTCTTTGTTCACCGCGCCGAGGCGGATGGTGACCCGGTCAGAGATATCGACAAACTCGCCGGCGGGCACTTTGATGCCGAGCGCGCCGCTAGTCACGTTGAAACGGATCTGGCTGTATTCGTAACGGGAATAGGGCTGGATGTAGGAAACCAGGAGAAAGTCCAGCGCCATGATAAACAAGACCAGCGCATAAATTGGCCGCAACAGCCGGCCAAAAGAGGCCCCGCTTGAACTCAAAGCATCAAGCTCGCTCGACAGCGACAGGTTGCGGAATGCCAGCATGATGCCGAGAAAAGTGCCGAGCGGCAGCGCCAGCCCCAGATAATGCGGCACCAGATTGGCCAGCATCTGCCACACCACATCGACCGGGCCTTGCTCGGCGAGCACAAAGTCGAACAACCGCAACATATGCTCAAGCAGCAACAGCATGCCGGCAACGCTTAGCGCCAGGAGCAGCGGTGTGATGACGGTGCGCAGAATATAGCGGTCAACGAGATGCATGGACGGCGTTTGGTCACCGGGTGTTGATGTGTCGCCAATTCCTTAACGGTGTGGCGTGATGTCTATTGTGTAGCGAATTCCGGACCACTCGGGAAGGCGGCGGTTAACCTTTTGCAAGTCAGCCCGCATATTCGTTTGGCTGCCATTCGACCTCGTCGTCGGTGCTAAGTGCTTTCCAGCCGGCCCTCAATCCAGTCCCAAAACAGGGCGGAAAAATCAGCGCCGCCAAATCTGCGCATTTCCTGAACCCCGGTCGGCGAGGTGACGTTAATTTCGGTGAGATAGTCGCCGATAACATCAATGCCGGCGAATACCAGACCGCGCCCTGACAGCGCCGGGCCGATACGGTCGCAGATTTCCTGATCGCGCGCCGTCATCTCAACCGCTTCGGCGCGCCCGCCAACATGGAGGTTAGAGCGGGTCTCGCCCGCCGCCGGCACACGGTTAATCGCACCCACCGCCTCACCGTCCAGGAGGATGATGCGCTTGTCGCCTTCAGAGACGGACGGCAGAAATTTCTGCGCAATAATCGGCTCACGGAACATTTGCTCAAAGAGTTCTATAAGGGCGTTAAAGTTGCCATCCTCGGGGCGAATGCGAAACACTCCGGCGCCGCCATTGCCGTAAAGCGGTTTTAAAATCATGTCGCCATGTTCGGCGCGAAAATCGCGGATCGCCGCAATGTCGCAGGTAATCAAAGTCGGCGGCGTCAGGTCTTGGAAATCGGTAACGAAAAGTTTTTCCGGCGCGTCGCGAATGGCGCGCGGATCGTTCAGCACCATCACGCCCGGTTGCAGCCGTTCAAGGATTTGCGCGGTGGTGATGTAGGCCATGTCGTAAGGCGGGTCCTGACGAATAAGGACGACGTCAAACGAACGCAGATCGACCGTTTCGGGCGCTGCAAGATGTGCGTGCTCGCCTTGGGTGCGGCTCATGCGGTCGATGCGCTGGGCGCGGGCGCGCACCTGGCCGCCATACAGCTGCAACGACGCCGGCCCATAGATCCAGATCTCGTGGCCCCTGGTGTTGGCTTCAAACGCCATGTCGAACGACGTGTCGGCATTGACATCGACGGCGTCGATGGGGTCCATCTGGAAGGCGATTTTCAACATGTCTGTGCTTTCGCGCTTAAGGTTTAGGGGGGCGGGTCTATAGCGCCGGGCGGGCGGAGCTTATCACGGATGACGGTTTTTTCAGCAGCCTGGCCGGAACAATTAATCGTCATCCAGCCAGGCGCTTTTTATATGCCGCCAGCGCCAACCGGAGACGGCGATAATATCGTAACGCATATCGCAATGCGCAAGTCGCGGATGGTGCGCCAGAAACATTGACGCTGCATCGCTCACCCGGCGCTGATTGGCGTAACCCACCGCCTCGAGCGCATCATTGAGGCTGGCGCGGGCTTTGACCTCAACGAAAATAAGTAGCCTGCCGCGTTTGGCGACCAGGTCGATTTCCCCGCCTGGGGCCTTAAAGCGGCGGGCGATAATCGTAAAACCTTTCAAGCTCAAAATCAGCCCGGCAAGCCTTTCCCCGCGCCGGCCGGTCGCTTCTGCGCGCTGTTTTGCACCAGTGTTGGGGCGGCTCATGAGCCGGCTTTTAATTTGAGCGCACGGGCATAGGCGCTATTGCGCGGGGCGCCGAGGATGCTCGCCGCCTGCGCGGCGGCGTCTTTAACGCTCATCGTTTCAAGTGCGTCTTTCAGGAAGCGGTCGAGCGCTTCCTTGGTGACGGGTTTTGTCTCCGGCGGAAACACCAGGATGACAATCTCACCCTTTGGCGGCGCGTCTTTATAGCTTGCGGAAAGCTCGGATAATTCAGCCTCGCGAAATTCTTCGTGGAGTTTTGTCAGCTCGCGGGCGACCACCGCGCGGCGTGCGCCAAAAGCTGCGGCCATCGCCTCAAGGCAGGCGCAAAGGCGCGGGCCGGTCTCATAAAAGACCAGCGTTGCGGCGACCTCTGCGACGGCGGCGAACGCCTTGTCGCGGGCGCCGGCGCGGGCGGGCGCGAAGCCTGCAAACAGGAAATGATCGCTCGGCGCGCCGGCGGCGCAAAGGGCGGTGATCACGGCCGACGCGCCGGGAAGCGGGGTGACCGCAACACCCGCGTCGCGCGCCTCGCGCACCAGCTTATAGCCCGGATCGGAGATCAGCGGCGTGCCGGCGTCGGAGACCAGGCAGATCGCAGCGCCATCTTGCAGTTTTTTAATAAGGCCCGGCCGCGCACGCGCCGCATTGTGCTCATGATAAGGTTTGAGCGGGGGTTTGATCCCATAGGCGGCGCAAAGCTTGGCGGTCTGGCGGGTGTCCTCGCAGACGATCAGATCAGCCGCCTTAAGCGTTTCGACAGCCCGATAGGTTATATCGCCGAGATTGCCGATTGGCGTTGCGGTCACATAAAGGCCGGGTTCGAGGCGTAGGGGCGTATCGGTCATCATCGCAACGATTGGCCCGGTCAGCGGCGCCCGTCAATTGGGATGATGGGCGGCAAGGTGGATGTGGCTTGTTTACGGGGCCGGCAGCGGCGGCTAGTCTTGCGCCCGTTATCAGGAGAGCAGGGGCGGAGTTTATGCGCATGAATGTTGGTTTTGGGTTGAGGGTGGGGCTTGCAAGCCTAATGGCCGCGGCGATTGTTGCTTGTGAGACCGCACCGGTGCGCCCCGGCCCGTCGGTAGTGACGCTGCCCGGCCAGCCCGGCGTTCAAGGGCTGCCAAGTGCGACGTCCGGTCCCGAATATGAACACGAAGCGCGCCGTTATGATCGCCGCGGCTATACCCGTCCGCGCCACATGGATGGCAAGGAGCCGGTGCGCGTCGGCCTGCTATTGCCATTTTCCGCCAATAGCGCGCCGGCCCAGAAAGTCGCTTCGGCGATGTTTGACGCCGCTCAGCTGGCGGCGTTTGATGCTGGCGATGAGCGCTTCTTGCTGATCCCCAAAGACACCAAAGGCACCGCGATCGGCGCGGCGGATGCGGCGCGCTCGGCGCTGGCCGACGGCGCGGAGATTATTTTGGGGCCGTTGTTTTCTGAATCAGTTGAGGCCGCAGCTGTTGTCACGCGCGCCGCCCAAACGCCGATGATCGCGTTTTCTTCCGATCTCAAATCCGGCGGCGACGGGGTTTATCTTTTAAGCTTCCCGCCGGAGCTCGAAATCGAGCGGGTCACCGAATATGCGGTCAGTCAGGAGATGACCCGCTTTGGCGTCCTCGCGCCGCTCACCGAATATGGCAACCGGGTCTCCGGCGCCTTTGCCGAAGCGGTATTCGTGCGCGGCGGGATCATCGTTCATGAAGAGCGATATATGCAAGAGCCAGACGCGATGCTGGCGCCCGCCAAACGCCTGGCGCGGTTTTCCGAAGAAATCGTGCCGCTGGAACTACGCCATGAATATGACGGCAAGGCGCCTGCGCCCGGCGCTGAAGACGCCGGTTACACCCAAGGCTATCAGGCAGTGCTGATGCCGGAGCAGGGCACATTGCTGCGCGCGCTGGCGCCGCTGTTGCCGTTTTACAATGTCGATATTACGCGGGTGAAACTGCTTGGCATATCGGCGTGGAAAAACCCGCGCCTCACCCGTGAGCCGGCCTTGCGCGGCGGCTGGTTTGCAGCCCCCGACCCTGAGATTACACGCAATTTCGAAAACCGTTTCGCCGGCGCGTTTGGCGCGCCGCCGCCACGGCTCGCTTCGCTTGCCTATGACGCCTCTCTTCTCGCCGCCAGGCTTGCAGCGAGCGAGCGCAGGCGCAATCGCTTTTCGGTGGACACGATTACCGATCCGAACGGCTATTTCGGGGCCGACGGCCTGTTTCGTCTGAACCGGGACGGATCGGTTGAGCGCGGTTTAGCAATTTTAGAAATTCAACCGGGCGGGATTTTAACCATCGATCCCGCGCCGCGCAGCTTCGCGCCGAGCTTTTGACGGTTACATGCAACGCAGGCGGTTGCGGTTTTCACAGAGCCCGTTGCCAGCGACGATTTGCCCGAAGATGTGCTGGAAATGATCATTACGCTCAACAAAGCCGAAGGCTTCGTCTCGCAAATCGATGTGCGTTCGAAAAAGCCGTTCAAACCGATGCCGGTCGCAAAAGTAAAATCCATGATCCAGAGCCAGTCTTATGCAGCGCCCAATGGCGACGGCGCGCGAAGGCGGTCAAGTTATAGTAAGCGCGCCTTTGCGCGCGGGCGCCGGAATGGGCGGGTCTATGTATTGTGATGGGTTGGGCTCGTTTGAACGAAAACGGCTCTAGCGAAGCAACTCAAAAAGCACGGCGTTGAGCACGCGCCTTCCGTTTGCTGTTGCGCGCAAGCGACCGCAATCGAGGGTTACGAGGCCGTCGGCGATGAGCGCGTCCAGGCGTTCCGTGCGGGCCTCGTCGGCATAGAAATAATCGTCTGCATAGAGCGTTACGCCGTCGGTGAGGCGCAAGCCCATGGTTAGCCGTTCCACAAGTTGTGCGGCATCGTCTAGCTCTTCGGTCGCGTAACCATCAGCGCCCTCCACTAAATAATCCGCCGGCGCCTTGGCGGCTTCCGTCGCGAGGCGGCGCCCGTCAATATTCAACCGTCCATGAGCGCCGGGGCCGACGCCGATATAGTCGTGGTAGTTCCAATAGATGAGATTGTGCTGCGAGTGTTCGCCGGGCGCGGCATGATTTGAAATTTCGTAGGCGGGCAGGCCCGCAGCGGCGGTCATCTCCTGGGCTAGATCAAATTGATCGGCGCACAGGTCTTCGCCCGCCGGCGCCCAGCGCCCGGCGCTGACGGCTTTGGCGAAGGCCGTGCCCGGCTCGATGGTGAGCTGATAGAGCGACAGATGCCTGGCGCCGAAATCAAGCGCTTGGCTGAGTTCTGCACGCCAGGCGTCCAGCGTTTGTCCCGGCCGGGCATAGATCAAATCGAATGTGGTGCGGTTAAAAACCCGCTGCGCCGTTTCAATAGAGCGTTTTGCAGAAGCGGCGTCATGGTCGCGGCCAAGAAAAGCCAACGCATCATCGCGCAAGGATTGGACGCCCAGCGACAGGCGAGTGACGCCGGCGCCGGCAAGCGCTTCGAAATGCAATTGCTCCGCATCCGTTGGATTGGCTTCAATGGTGATTTCAGGGTCGGGGGCAAACCCCCAAAGTTGCTCGCAAGCGCGGATCACCGCATCGATAACGCCAAGCGGCGCCAGAGACGGCGTGCCGCCGCCAAAATAGAGGCTGGCCAGCTTGCGGTTCGGCGTCTGCGCCGCCCAATGTTCCAGATCGTGCGTCAACACCTCTATCCAGCGCGCCGCATCAATGGTTTGGTTTTTATAGATGTTGAAATCGCAATAAGGGCAAATCCGCGCGCAATAGGGCCAGTGAACATAAACCCCGAGCGGCGTATAGTTAGTCATTTTTCAGACATGCTTTCGTCAGCTTACGGAAGGCATTGGCGCGATGCGACATTGCATGTTTCGCATCCGGCGCCATTTCGCCGAAAGTGACATCATACCCGTCGGGTATAAAGATAGGATCATAGCCAAACCCGTTATCGCCTCGGGGCGGGAAGGTGAGCTTTCCCTTTACCTCGCCTTCGAAAACCTCTTCGCCGCCATCCGGCCAGGCAAGGCACAGGGCGCAAACAAAGCACGCGGAGAGGTCTTGCGCGCCGCGTTCGCGTAGCTGTTGTTCGATTTTCTTCATCGCAAAACCGAAATCACGCGGCTCGCCGGCCCAGCGGGCGGAATAAATCCCCGGCGCACCATCGAGCGCGGCAACCGCCAGCCCGGAATCATCACCGAGAGCCGGCAGGTTTGCGGCGTCGGCGGCGGCCCTTGCCTTGATAATAGCGTTCTCGGCGAAGGTTTTTCCGGTCTCTTCAGGGTCATTTAGGCCAATTTTTTTAGCGGACACCGCCTCAATCCCGAAGGGGGCCACTAACGCATTGATTTCTGTTGCTTTTCCGTCGTTGTGAGAGGCTATAATAAGCCGCCCAGGAGGCAATTTTCGTCGCTTTTCGATCATGTTTTATCCTTTTTCGGAAAATATTTATCGTTTTTCGAGAAAAAAACCTTGCATTGTTTTTCGATAAGTGTATATCGATAATCAACAAGACGGCGAAATAATCGCTGCAACGGAAAACCGGTCGAAAAGCCAGATGGCAAAAAACAAGACCGGCGACCCGAACACAAGCCCTCCAGCGCCAGCTGGAAAAGAAAACCTCTCCAGCGAAGGCTGGAAAACAAAAAACCACCGGCGAAGCCGGGACAAAAAAAGAGCGGCTGGGAAAGCCCAGACCGCTCAGAAGATCAGAAATGAGTTGCGTCGCTTCAACTAGGGAAAAAGAAAAGGAGAAATCCCATGTCTAACAAACACTCAACAGATAACTTCGGCGGATTTGACGGCATTGTCAACGGTCTGGCCGTTTTGGTAACGATTTCCTTGATCGGCGCGGGCTATTTCACGGCGCTCGGCTCATTTGCGGGCATCGCGTAATGCCCAAATTCTTCCACTTTGTGGCCGCGGCGCTGTTGGCGGCGATTGCGGTGGCGAGCCTTGCCGGGCTCGCGACAGCCACCGCGCAAACGCCAGGCGTATCGACGCTTGCAAGCACTGATCTCTGTCAAAAAGCGCTCTGTTTTGTGGCTTTCTTTTGAGAGCGCCGCTGCGGGCTTTTGAGGGCTCCGCTCCGGACTTTAAGCTCTGCTCTGGGCCTGCCTGGGGAAAGTCAGGGCGCTTGGCTAATCGTCTGACGGGCAGAATCGCGCGACGATGTCAGTGGTCAGCAGATTGGCGCCATGCGGCGCGCGCTTTTAAAAAAGCTGAAAATCTGAGATTTAAGACGGAGACGGGCGGATGCGCGCGATAGGGAAAGGATCACTGGCGTCAATTCTCGCCATGGGTCTGAACATTATACGGATCGTTTTGTGGCTTGGTTTTATCGGGCTTTCGATTGCGGTGGTGGTTATTCCCTTCGCGTCGGTCATCGCTGGGATGTTCCAGGGCCTCGATGGCGGCGATGCTCTGGTCGATGGCGCCGATTATATTCAAATCGCGTACCAGTTTGTCAGCATTGGCGTCATGTTGTTTGTCGTCACTCGTTTGTTGGAAGTCCTGAAAACGCTGCGTTTCGGTTCGCCCTTCGTCAAAGAAAACGCCGAGCATTTTCGCACGGTCGGTTATGCGCTGCTGATCGGGGAAGGCGCCAAAATCGCATTCGGGTTTCTGTCGCTGATCACTAGCGCTGACATTGAAATTGACACCCAGCCGATCACCTGGTTGGCGATCATCACGGTTTTTGTGCTTGCTGAAGTGTTTCATGAGGGCGCGCGGATGAAAGAAGAACAGGATCTTACGGTTTAGTTCATGGCGATTTCGGTAAAACTCGACCGCGTCCTTCTCGACCGCAGCATGTCTTTGACAGAATTGTCAGAGCGGGTCGGGGTGACGATTGCGAATTTATCGATCCTGAAGACCGGCAAGGCCAAGGCCATTCGGTTCTCTACACTCGAGGCGATCTGCCATGAGCTCAACTGCCAGCCTGGGGACATCTTGTTCTTTGACGATGAAGATAGCGCCGCCAAAGCTGCGCAATAGACCGTGGCCGGTTTTCTGACTACCTATTCGACATGATTGTCGGCGGCGAGGCGCGACGGACTGGCCTCGCCGACGGCGCGGCTGGTCATTGCAAAGACCCATAACGCTGCGCCGAGAAGGGTGGTGCAGATATAGGGGATTTGCGGGGCTATGGAGTAAAGCCCGACGCCGAGCAACGGTGCGATGATAAAGCCGGAGGCGCCGGCCGCGCCGGTAAGGCCAATGGCGGCGCCTTGTTCATCTGGCGTCACCACGAGCGAAGCGGCGGCGTTAAAACCTGGAACCGCGAGGCCAGCGCCGAAGCCGGCAAGCACCATTCCGAAAATAACCGGCGTCAAATGCGGGAGCGTCCAGATCAAACCATGTCCGGCGACAATTAAGACAGGCGCGATGCGCATCAACAATCGCGGCTCAACACCAAAACGCTGGACAATAACGACTTGCGAGAACAATGCCGCCATGGCGCCGCCCATCAGACCGAGACCAACAAGCTGCGGCGCCATTTCAGTGGTGACGCCCAGCGCATCCATAAAATAAAATGCGATCGTCTGTACCAGGATGGCGTTGGCGACGCCAAAGACCAGCCCGAAGATTAAAAATGGGCGAATGCGCCTGTCGGTGAGCTTCATTTTTACCGATTTTTTGCGCTGTTTCGGGCGTGTGTGCTCCGGCAGGTATAGATAGACCGCAATGCTCATAAAGGCGGCCAGCCCGGCAATGGCGAAAAACGGCGCCGTGGCTCCGAGCAGCGCAGCAACCGCGCCAAAGCCGGGGCCAAGCATGGCGCCGAGGCCGAAGGCGGCGGAAAAGCTTGCAATCCCGGCGGTGCGGTCGATGGCGCTGGTGCGGTCGGCGATATAGGCTTGCGCGGCGGGCGGGCCGGCAGAGCCAAACACACCGTAAAGGCTTCGCGTCAGCACCAGCAAAACATAAAGTGGGGCGCCCGATAGCGCGCCCAACAGTCCAAATTCGATTGATGCGCCGAATAGAATCATTGAGACGGCAAAACCGATAAGGCTAATCAATATAAACGGCTTGCGCCCGCCATCATCGCTGCGCCGGCCCCAGCGCGGCACGAACACGACCCAGCACACCGCCGAGATCATAAAGATCAAAACCACCTGCAAATCAGAGACGCCAATGTCGCGTGCAATCGGCGGCAATATTGAAAAGACGATGGTCTGGCCCATGCCGGCGCAGACCGCACCTGCCAAAAGCAGCATAAAAGCGAGCCGTCGCGCCTTTGGCGATGATGCGGCATGCGTATCCGCTTCAACGGCGGCGCTTGCCGGTCCAGTATGGAGGACATCGACATCGCGTTTGGAGGCGTCAGGAATTTCCATGGCCGCTTCAGAGCATGCGCAAAGGACCAGTGCAACAATGTTGTGTATGATAGTCCGGGCTGATACGCGCGAAAGCGCTGTTGGGCGTTCAAAATTTTGAGAGGCGGTTATGCAGGGCGAACAGAATTTTTCCGCAGAAGGCGGCTGCGCCTGCGGCGGCGTACGTTACCGCATGACTTCCCGCCCGCTGTTTGTGCATTGCTGCCACTGCCGATGGTGCCAGCGTGAAAGCGGTGCGGCGTTTGCGCTCAATGCGCTGATCGAGGCGGATCGGGTGAAGGTTTTAAAAGGCGCGCCGGCGCCGGCGGCTATCCCGTCGCATAGCGGCAAGGGCCAGGAATTTTATCGTTGCCGCGAGTGCCAGATCGCCTTGTGGAGCCATTACGCCGGCATGGGCGCCAAGGTAGATTTCATCCGTGTGGGAACATTAGACAATCCGGCCCTGCTGGCGCCGGATATTCATATCTTCACATCAGCGAAACAACCCTGGGTCACGTTGGAAGGCAGCGCCCCGGCTGTGGCGGAGTATTACAGCAAAAAAGACTTCTGGCCGGCGGCGAGCCTTGAGCGCTGGCGTGTGTTGGAGGGATAAGCGCGCGCGATTAAGGCTCCTTATAGACGACGCCTTCTTTCATCACAAAATCGATATCTTCCAGCTCGGTAATATCGGCAAGCGGATCGCCGCCGACGGCGACAAGATCGCCTGATTTGCCGATGGTGATAGTCCCGATCAAACCAGACTGGCCGAGATGGTCCGCAGCAACAATGGTTGCTGAGGCGATCGCCTCCATCGGCGTCATGCCGGCGTCGACCAGCAGTGCAAATTCGCGCGCATTGTCGCCGTGCCGCGACACGCCGCTATCGGTGCCGAACGCGATTTTAACCCCGCCGGCATGGGCGAGGCGCGCCATATCAAGCATTTTCGGGCCAACCTCTGCGGCCTTTGCGCGTTGCGGCGGCAACAGGTGGGAGCCCGGATCGGCGGCCCATTCGGCAACTGTGACGCCGGCAAGGATGGTGGGCACAAGATAGGCGCCGCTGCGTTTGAACAGCCGGATCGACGTGTTGTCGAGATAAGTGCCATGCTCAATGGAATCGACGCCGGCGCGCAACGCGGCGTTAATGCCGTTGACGCCATGCGCATGGGCGGTGACTTTCCGGCCCATAGAATGCGCGGTTTCCATAATTGCGCCGAGCTCGTCTTCAAAAAATTGCTGTTCAAGGCCGGCTGAAGTGTTTGACAAAACCCCCGCAGTAGCGGTGAGTTTGATATGGTCAGCGCCGCGGCGGACTTGCGCGCGCACTGCGTGGCGGCAGGAACCAACGCCGTCGCAGACGCCGGTGGAGTGCAACATCCCGGCAATGTCGTCACGGTAGCCTTGTGTTCCGTCGCCATGACCGCCGGTGACGGAAATGGTTGAACCCGAGGCGAAAATCCGTGGGCCGGCAATATCACCGCGCGCAATGCCGTCGCGCATCGCAAAGATCGCATCGCCGCCGCGCGCGCCGACATCGCGCACCGTCGTAAAGCCCGCCTCCAGCGTTTTGCGCGCAAAGCCTGCGCCGGCAATCGCGCGGTCCGCATCCGACATCTCAACCGTTTGCAGGCGGCCTTTGGGGTTGTTTTCGGCGGTCAGATGGACATGGCTGTCGATAAAGCCGGGCATCACAAAATAATCTTTGAGATCATAGAGCGTGACTGCGTCGTCGGGCTTTGCCCCGGCCGAAACAGCATCGACATATCCTGTCGCTACGCCGGTGACTTTGCCGTCTTCAATAATGATGCTGCGCTCGGTCAAGACCGCGCCGCCGGGCTCCGCCAGCAAGCGGCCAGCATGGACAATTGAATAATCAGTCGCATGGGCGCCCGCAATCATCGCGCTGGCGCCGGTAAGTAGGGGCAGGAACTTCATAAAAACCTCGTGGGATCAGCGAATGCGGGAAATGTCTTCCTGTTCGTGCGGATGCACTTATCTAGCGGTTTTGGCATAGCGGCGTTTTGCCTTGGGGCCCATATAAAGCTGTTCGTGGGCAAAATCGAAAATGAAGCTGCGCTCGGTCATCAGATCCGCGCCGACAAGGCAGAACGGTGTTTTGTCTACGCCCAGTTCTTCAAATATCGGCGCGTCGAAAACGGTCAGCACGCGTTTGCGCCACTTGGCGCCAGCAATCCTGATGGTTCCGACCCGGACGTGGTTGGCGATCTCAACATGGTCGAAAATATCGCTTAACCGACTGCCGGTGCTAAATCCGGAAGCCCTCGATCCGTTAACGAAAATGCCGCCGAGCAATCGTTGCATGGCTCGGTAATTAATCAGTGTTCCCGATGCGCCAAGATCAATGATGCAGGGGATTCTTCGTCCTTGCAGTCCGATGGCAATGCGATAAAGCGTGCCCGCTCCATCGCCAAAATCTTCCGCCCTCATGCGCGTTCTTGACCAGCCGCGCGGTAAATCTTTGACCGGGTCGCGCCGGTCATACAGACGGATAGTTTGTTTGTCTGCGTCAAAAAGCACTGTGTAGCGGGTCAAGAAATCGAGCCCCAAAACGCCGCCTGGCGTTCGCCGGGTGTCGCGCCAGTCGGGCAGAACCACGCCGACATGCTTGGCCATGGGCTGACCGCTGATGGTCAGGTTGCCGATAATGACTGCAGGTAAAATCTCAGAGCCCGCCAGGCCGAGAATACGGATTGGCGCCCGATCTGCGGGCGTAAAGGCGTGCTCATCGGCAAGGTTTTGAAATGTCGCAGTAATCGTTGCGCCGGAATCGACCACGAAATCATAAGGCCCCTTGCCGTTGACCATCACGCTCACCGTGACCCAGCCCTCGTAATCGATGCGATAGGGAAATTCGGCGATGGGTTCAGTAGCGCGCGCGGACAGGCTGAAAATAGTTCCAGCCAGTAAAAGCCATAAAAAAAGCGCGTTGCGCGGCAAGATATTGCCTCCCTAAGATGCATTCTTTGAGCCGGCTCCCAGGGTTGATTTTAGGGCAATTGTCGGGCGGCGCCAGTCGTTTCAGCCGATTGTAAGACCGTTTCGACCGGCGCGGCGTATTGGGCCGGTTCAATCGCAAGAATCGGGATGCGGCGGCGCTTTCCGGCGCGCTATAACCGGCTATGACCGGACAATATGCAACAGACGCGGCTCGCTGGAAGGCGGTGCAAACCCACGCCAAAGCCGCCGATGGGCGGTTGTGGACCTGCGTACGGACCACGGGGGTTTATTGCCTGCCGTCTTGCAGCGCCCGCCCGCTCCCGAAAAACGTCTTTTTTGTCAACTCCCCCGCTGAGGCGCTGGCGGCGGGCTATCGCGCCTGCAAGCATTGTCGGGCTGACGCGTATTCCGGCTGATGCTCGCCCGGCAAAGGATTTCACTTGCTGCAAGAGCGAAAAACCTTCTCGGACGCCTTGCGCCGCGCGGCTGGCGCGCTATAACCCGCCGCCTCGACCTGATCGCCGGGCCTTTTGGCATGCCTTGGCGGTCTTGAAACGCAATCATTGCGCGCCCGAAAGGGCCTATTTAGGAACAGCGAAATGCCCAAGATGAAGACCAAGTCAGGCGCGAAAAAGCGCTTTAAAATGACCGCGACCGGCAAAGTCAAAGCCGG
>JAJFGE010000003.1 GCA_021776295.1 Hyphococcus sp. | reverse complement strand
CAGGTGGTCATAATCGCCGGCGACGAGGCCTTTGAAGCCTTTGACGGTTTCCGCCAGCGGCACCAGCTTGCCTGGTGAACCGGTGAAAATTTCAGCGACAAAAAACGGCTGCGACAGGAAGCGCTCGACTTTGCGGGCGCGGGCGACGACGAGTTTGTCTTCTTCTGACAGCTCGTCCATGCCGAGGATCGCGATGATGTCCTGCAGTGATTTATAGCGCTGCAAAATCCCCTGCACGTCGCGGGCGACTTGATAGTGTTCCTCACCGATGATCCGCGGATCGAGAATGCGGCTGGTGGAATCGAGCGGGTCAACCGCCGGATAGATGCCCTTTTCGGCAATCGCGCGATTCAACACCGTGGTCGCGTCAAGGTGCGAGAACGAGGTCGCCGGCGCCGGGTCGGTGAGGTCGTCGGCCGGCACATAGATCGCCTGCACCGAGGTGATCGAGCCTTTGGTGGTTGTCGTAATGCGCTCTTGCATCGTGCCCATATCAGTCGCCAGCGTCGGCTGATAGCCCACCGCCGACGGGATCCGGCCGAGCAGCGCGGAAACTTCCGAGCCGGCCTGGGTGAAGCGGAAAATATTATCGACGAAGAACAAAACATCCTGGCCTTCATCGCGGAAATGTTCCGCCACAGTAAGGCCGGACAAAGCAACGCGCGCGCGCGCGCCTGGCGGCTCGTTCATCTGGCCATAGACCAGCGCGGCTTTTGAGCCTTCGGCCGAGCCGTTATTTTCCTTCGGATCGACGTTCACATTCGATTCAATCATTTCCCAGTAAAGGTCGTTGCCTTCCCTTGTGCGCTCACCAACGCCAGCAAACACCGAATAGCCGCCATGCGCCTTGGCGATGTTATTAATCAGCTCCATGATCAACACTGTCTTGCCAACGCCGGCGCCGCCGAACAGGCCAATCTTGCCGCCTTTAGCGTAAGGACACAAAAGATCGACGACCTTGATCCCGGTCTCGAGGATTTCCGATTCCGTCGATTGCTCGGTCAAAGGCGGCGCTAACTGGTGAATACCACGCCGAACCGTGTGCGGAATTGGCCCCGCCTCATCAACCGGCTCACCAATGACATTCATAATCCGCCCGAGCGTGCCTTCGCCGACCGGCACCGAGATCGCCTCTCCGGTATCGGTGACCGTGCCGCCGCGCACCAGACCTTCGGTTGAATCCATCGCGATGGTCCGCACCGCATTCTGGCCTAGGTGTTGGGCCACCTCAAGCACCAGGCGGTTGCCGTTATTATCGGTTTCAAGGGCGTTCAAAATTCCCGGCAACGCGTCGTCGAACTCAACGTCGACAACAGCGCCAATAATTTGTGAAATCCGGCCTACATTGCTCATGACTTATTCCTCAGCGTTTATTCGTCTTGCCTAAAGCGCCTCTGCGCCGGCGATAATTTCAATCAGTTCGGTGGTGATCTGCGCCTGGCGGGCGCGGTTGTATTTCAAATTCAGCTTGTCGATCATGTCCCCGGCATTGCGGGTGGCGTTGTCCATCGCGGTCATCGACGCGGCCTGTTCTGAGGCGACGTTCTCAAGCAGCGCGCGGAAAATCTGCACCGCCACATAGCGCGGCAGCAGCGCCCGGAGGATTTCCTCCTCGTCGGGCTCATAGTCATAGACCGCGCCTTTTAGGTCCGGCGTTTCAACACCTTCTGGCGCCACCGCGGGGATAATTTGTTGCGGTGTCGGAACTTGCGTCATGACGTTTTGGAACTTGCCGTAGAACAATGTCGCAACGTCAAACTCTCCGCTCTTAAACATCGCCAGAACTTTCTCGGCAATGTCATGGGCCTCAGAAAAACCAATCTGCTTGACCTCAAGGAAGTTTGTTTTCCAGACGATCAGCTCGCCATAAAGTCGCTTGAGCTGATCATTGCCTTTGCGGCCAACGGTAATGACTTTGACTTTTTTGCCTTCGCCCTGGAGCTTGACGATGTGCTCGCGGGCGAGCCGCACGATGGAAGAGTTAAACCCGCCGCAAAGGCCTTTGTCGGCTGTCGCGACAATCAACATATGGGTTTCGTCCTTGCCCGTACCGGCAAGCAGCCGCGGCGCGTTGGGGTTGCCTTCAGCACTCGCGGCAAGGTTTGCAAGCACCGCCTCCATCCGCTGCGTATAAGGGCGGGCCTCGGTCGCGCGCTCCTCAGCCCGGCGCAACTTCGCCGCCGCCACCATCTGTTTGGCCTTGGTGATCTTTTGCGTCGACTTGACCGACGTGATCCGGGTTTTGAGATCTTTAAGGTTAGCCATTCGAATATCCTCTGAACGCGCCGAGAATTCCTCCCCCGTTTACGGGGGAGGCAGCCGCGCGGCGGACGGAGGGGGTTGCACGCTCACAGCAAATCGCCGCGCTCGAATGACGGATCGCAAAGCCCCCCTCGTCCCTTCGGGACACTTCCCCCGCAAGCGGGGGAAGAAAAGGCTGTGCTTGTCTGTCGGTGCTCAATTCAACCCTCATCATGATGATACGCGCCTACGCAAAACTCTTCGAGAACGCATCGAGCGCTTCTTTGAGTTTTTTCTCGTTGTCCGCATCGATCTTGCCGGTCTCGCGGATCGACTTGAGAATATCTGAGTGGTCGGCGTGGAGTTTGCGCAGGAATTCACGCTCAAAATGGCCGACTTTGTTTTTCGCAATCTTGTCGAGATAACCTTGGGTGCCAGCAAAGATCACGCAGACTTGCTCTTCAACCTGCAAGGGTGAGAACTGGCCCTGTTTCATCAGCTCGGTCAGACGGTCGCCGCGATTGAGAATGGCTTGGGTTGAGGCATCAAGGTCGGAGCCGAACTGCGCAAAGGCTGCAAGCTCACGATACTGAGCAAGCTCGCCCTTGATCTTGCCGGC
>JAJFGE010000020.1 GCA_021776295.1 Hyphococcus sp. | reverse complement strand
GCCGGCGGCGTAGTCTTGCTGCTGTTTGTGGCGCTTGCTGTTGCATTGAAGCCGCCGAATTTATCCGGCAACGCCCAAGCGAGCGAACTCTATAATGTGGCAAACAAGCCGACGGCTGAAGGTCTGGAAACGCTGGCATCCAACTATAGCGAATTGAAACCCGATCCGGTCGTTGAGTCTGTGCTAGGACCGCCGCTTCAAGGGGACATGGGCGCATCGATCCTCGCCGCGCAAAGACAGCTCGGCGCAGAGCTTGAACCTTACGAGGGGTCATCGCCCTTGGCGCCGTACCGTGCAGACCCGGCGGCGGAAGCGGCGCGGGAAGAAGCCTTACGTCGTGCGCAAATTGAGAATGCGGCGCGGGAAGCGAGCGTTTTTTTCCAAACCTCTGGCGGATCGAAACGGGCGCCCGTAAATCCGCGAGATTCGGAGCCAGCTTTGGCGGCGACGTCAACATACGGGACGCAATCGCCTTTTGATGCGACGGTCGATGAAGACCCGAACCGGCAGGCGCGCAAGATCGGTTTCTTAAACGACCAGGCTGACGACGACATTTATAACGCGCACCATTTGCAGCGGCCGCGTTCGCCGTATCAGGTGATGGCAGGAACCGTCATCCCGGCAAGTTTGGTGACGGGGATTAATTCCGATTTACCGGGAACCGTCATCGCGCAAGTGACCCAGAATATTTACGACACAGTGACGGGCGAGCATCTGCTCATACCCCAAGGCGCACGATTGTTGGGGCGTTATGATTCCGTCATCGCCTTTGGACAGTCGCGCGCGCTTGTGGTCTGGACCCGGATCATCAATCCCGATGGAACATCCATCCAGATCGAAAACTTACCGGCGGCTGACGCCAGCGGTTATGCTGGCCTGAAAGACAAAGTCGACTTTCACACATTCAGATTGTTGAAAGGCATCGTGCTCTCGACATTACTAGGTGTCGGTACGGAATTATCATTCGATAATAATGAAAGTGATCTGGTCACGGCGCTGCGCGAGTCCGCGCAAAACTCGGCGAACCAGGCAGGGCAGCGCATCATCGATCAAACCCTCAACATTCAACCCACCATCAAGATCCGGCAGGGATGGCCAGTGCGGGTCATCGTCAACAAGGATCTCATCTTACAACCGACTGCGGAGTAACGCGCATGGCCAAACGACCGTTAAAACTCGACCGGCTTCCAAACCGGAAACCCGTGAAGCTCACGATCACGCTAGAGCCGGAAACCTATGACGCGCTCGAGGATTACGCCCGTATTTACGCGGAAGAATATGGCGATGATAAACCGGTGAATGTCATTGCTTCTTACATGATCGGTGATTTCATGGATGGTGACGCGGCGTTCAAGCGGCGGCGGAAGGGATTTGTTGATTCCGGAGCGCCCCTGGCGAATGGCAAGGTTGGATAGGGTCTTCTTGGATTCAGTGGACATAGAATCGAAGCGGGATTGCTATCGGGCGGCAAATGTGCTTAAACGTCGGAGATTAGAGGCAATCTCCGACAATACAGCACATGAATCCAAGAACCATCCACACCCAGAGTGAAAAGGTCGTGAAGCTCCTGCAAAAAAACGGCGTGATGCGTCGCCGCGAACTTGTCGAACGAGGCGTTCATCATGAAACGCTTTCTCGCATGCTCGCAGATGACGTTCTGGTCCGCCCTTCACGCGGGCTATACCAACTTGCAGGCGCCAATATGGATGCCGCCCACAGCCTCGCCGAAGCAGCGAAACGCGTTCCTAAGGGTGTTATATGCCTTGTTTCGGCGCTTCAATATTATGAACTCACTCTGCAGCTTCCGCGCCGAATCTGGATGGCGATTGGGCATAAGGACCGCGAACCTAAAATCGACTATCCGCCCATTCGTTTCGTGCGATTCAACGACAAAACGCTAAGGCTTGGCGTGGACGTTCATACAATAGACGGAGTCGACGTGAAAATCTTTTCGCCGGCAAAGACGGTCACAGACTGTTTCCGCATGCGAAGTCGAATAGGTGTGAATGTCGCTATTGAAGGTCTTCAGAACGCAATAAAAAGCCGCAAAGCGAAACCAGACGACATTGTTGAGAATGCAAAAAAAACTCGTATCTGGACGGTTCTGAGACCCTATCTTGAGGCGACGCTCGCCGATGAATCGTAATGTCGCAGCTTCCGTACGGGATCGATTGCTTGCGCAGGCCCGCGCAATCGGCGCCGATGCGCAGCTGATCGCCACCCGCTACATCCTGGAACGATTGCTATACCGATTGAGCATCTCGCCGCATCAAGACAGGTTCGTCTTGAAAGGAGCGATGCTATTTCCCGCATGGACGGGCGACATATACCGCCCGACACGCGACCTTGATCTTCTGGGTTCCGGCGAGAATTCACCCGACGCTCTGGCGCAGACATTTAAAGAAATTTTCGATCAGGAAACTCCGGACGATGGCCTTGTTTTCGATACAGATAGTGTAATCGCAACCGTCATACGAGAGGAAAAAGAATATGGCGGCGTAAGAATAAAATCTGTCGCGCTAATCGGAACAGCGCGCTATCCGGTTCAGGTCGATATCGGATTTGGCGATGCGATTACGCCAAACCCGGAAGAAATCGACTACCCAACCCTGCTGGATTTTCCTGCGCCAAAACTTCGCGCCTATCCGCAGGCGACAGTGGTCGCGGAGAAATTTGAGGCGATGGTTCAAATTGG
>JAJFGE010000186.1 GCA_021776295.1 Hyphococcus sp. | reverse complement strand
AGCGCCATCGCCATATCGGCGGCGTCTTCTGCCAGCACGGACGGCGTGTTGGTGACGGTGACGCCATGGGCGTTGGCGGCTGCGACATCAATATGGTCAATGCCGGCGCCAAAATTTGCAACCAGCTTCAAGCGCTTGCCGATAGCATTAAAAAATTCCGCATCAAGCTGGTCGCCAAGCGTTGGCGCCAGAACATCTGCGTCGCTGGCGCGCGCAATCAACGCCGCGCGCGGCAACGGCGCGTCGCTCTCATTCAGCGTGGTGTCAAACAAATCGCAAAGCCGCGCCTCGACTTCTTGCGGCAGCTTTCGGGTCACCGCGACTTTGGGTTTGGCGCCGCTCATCGCCGCGCGCCTGTTGTCGGCTCAAACAGCGCAAATTCCGGCGGAGTTAACCTTGCATTAACGCCTGTGAGTTCTGTTAAGCCTTTATTCATCTTTGTTGTTGTTTTCCGTTTCCCATGATGATGGCGCGCCAAGTTTTACTGTTAACCGTACTCACGAGCGTTCTGGCGAGCGCCCGCGCGACCGCCGCACAGGCCACTATGGCCGCGCCCGACGGTGCTTCGCAAGACCAGAAATTGAGCCCAGAGACCTGGCCAAAAACCCGGCTCGATACGCCGTCCGGCCAGCCGGTGCCGCGTTTTGTGTCGCTGAAAGCCAAACAGACTTTCTGCCGGTCCGGCCCGACTTTCGGCCACCGCGTACGCATCACCTTCATGCGCCGCGGCCTGCCGGTGATGGTGGTGGCCGAGACCACCGATCATTGGCGCAAGGTCCGCGATGTTGACGGCGATGAGTGCTGGATTCACAAAACCAAGCTGTCAAACGCCAAAACCGCGCTGGTCACCGTCGATGGCCTGGCTTTATATGCCCGGCCGAGCGCTGCGGCGCCGCAAAGAGCCCGGCTCGGGCGCGGCGTAATCGCCCGGATCGAGGCTGTGGAAAATGGCTGGCTTCGGGTCTCGGTCGATGGCCGCAAAGGCTGGGCGCCGCAAACCGGGGTCTGGGGCGTCATTGCTGCAACGCAACCGGAAGCGCCGCGCGATTGACCGCCCGCGTCCGCGCCGTTACCAAGCGGCCATCAGAAGTAGCGGCGTAAATTATGTTAGAAAAGAAAAGCTCCTATTCCCGCGAGGAATTGCTGGAATGCGGCCATCACGGATTTGCCGGGCCTGGCACGGCGCAACTGCCGACACCGCAAATGTTGATGTTCGACCGGGTGACGCTGATCAACGACGATGGTGGTGAATTTGGCAAAGGCCGGATTGAAGCAGAACTCGATATCAGTCCGGATCTATGGTTTTTCGACTGCCACTTTCCCGGCGATCCGGTGATGCCGGGCTGTCTTGGCCTTGATGCGCTGTGGCAGCTTATCGGTTTTATCCTCACCTGGGCGGGCAATCCCGGCCATGGCCGGGCGCTCGGCTGCAAGGAAGTTAAGTTTTCCGGAATGGTCACGCCGGACGCGAAGGTTGTGCGCTATGAACTCGACCTTCGCCGGATGATGCGCCGGCCAATGATCCTTGGCATCGCCAATGGTAAAATGCTGGTTGACGGGCGGGAAATTTATTCCGCCAGCGGCCTGCAAGTTGGCCTGTTTTCCAGAGAACAATTGGATTCAGGAACGGCAATGTAATTTGCGCCTTTTGTTGAACTCCAAGAAAGGATTGATATGCGCCGCGTAGCCATAACCGGAATGGGCGTTGTTTCTTCTATCGGCGCCAATGTCGATGAGGTGACAAGGTCTTTGCGCGACGGCAAGTCCGGCGTCACGCATTCGCCGGATTTTGCCGAGCACGGGTTTAGGTGCCAGGTCTGGGCCAAGCCGCCGGTAGATGTGAACGAGGCGCTCGATCGGCGCACGCGGCGGTTTATGAGCGAGGGTGTTGGCTGGAACTATATCGCCATGCGCGAAGCGATGGAAAGCGCGGGGCTGGCTGAAGGCGAGATTAGCGATCCGATGATCGGCATTATAATGGGCGAGGGCGGCCCATCGACCCGTTCTATCGTTGACGCAGCGCAAAAAACTATCGCTGCCGGCGGCACCAAAAAAATTGGCCCGACCGTGGTGCCTAAAGCGATGTCATCAGCGCCTGCCGCTGCGCTTGCGACCACATTAAAAATTCTCGGCATTAATTATTCGATTTCGTCCGCATGCGCGACATCTGTTCATTGCGTCGGCGCGGCGGCCGAGCAAATCATGTGGGGCAAGCAGGACGTTGTTTTCGCTGGCGGCTGCGAGGACCTCGACTGGACGATGGCGAACCTGTTTGATGCCATGGGCGCGATGTCGACGGGTTTTAACGATACGCCGGCGACGGCGAGCCGCGCCTATGACCGTGACCGCGATGGGTTTGTGATTGCCGGCGGCGCCGGCGTTGTCGTACTGGAAGAATTTGAGCGCGCGAAAAAGCGCGGCGCCAATATCCTTGGCGAGATTGTCGGCTATTACGCCAATTCCGACGGCTATGACATGGTCCAGCTTTCCGGCGAGGGCGCGGTGCGGTGCATGCGCGGCGCCTTGGAAACGGTTCGCCAGCCGATTGATTATCTCAACCCCCACGGCACCTCGACGCCGGTTGGCGACCAGAAGGAAACCCAGGCCATCCGCGAGGTTTTCGGCGCGGACATTCCGCCTTTTTCCTCGACCAAATCGCTCACCGGACATTCGCTCGGCGCGGTCGGCGCGCAAGAATTGGTCTATGGGCTGATCATGATGCGTGATAAATTCCTTGCCGCATCGGCGCATATTGAAAACATCGATCCGGAGTTTGAAGATTTGCCGGTCATCCGCGAGCGTGTTGACAATGCAAAAATCGACTGCTTCTTGACCAACAGCTTCGGCTTTGGCGGCACCAATGGGTGTCTCGCCATCGCCCAAGTTTGAGGATAGGCGGCGTTGCCGGAAAATGTTCTTTACGTCGCTATCGCCGCGGCCGTCATTGCCTGCATCGGGCTATGGTGGTTTCGTCTCGTCCTCACCAGCGTCAGGAAGATGCGCCCGGCGACGCGCTATGGCATATATGCGCTGGTGTGGCTGGCTTATTTCATTTTGACCATGATCTTAATCGGTCGCGGACAAGCATAAACAAAGGATAATATTATGGGTGGTGAAGTTCCTTTTCCCTCTGGCGATTTGATGAACGGCAAGCGCGGGCTGATTATGGGCGTCGCCAATAAGCGCTCGATCGCCTGGTTTATCGCCCAGCAGCTCCACAACCAGGGCGCGGAACTTGCTTTTACCTATGTGAACGAGGCGATGGAGCGACGCGTGCGCCCGCTCGCGGAAAGTCTTGATGCGGAAATTATTATTGAGTGCGATGTCACATCGGACACATCGATGGATGCGACGTTTGCGGCCGTCAAAGATAAATGGGGCGAGATTGATTTCCTGGTTCACGCCATCGCGTTTACAGACAAGTCTGCACTGGAAGGCTCGTTCGTTGAAAACACCACGCGGCAGATTTTTAAAGACACGATGGACGTCTCGGCGTTTTCGTTCGTTGACGCCGCCAACCGTGCAGCAAAAATGATGAAACCCGGCGGGTCGATGATTACGCTGACCTATTTGGGCAGTGAACGGACCATTCCGAATTACAATGTCATGGGCGTCGCTAAAGCGGCGCTGGAGGCGTCAACGCGTTATATTGCGCGCGACCTCGGCCCCCAAGGCATCCGCGTCAATGCGATTTCCGCCGGGCCGATCAAAACCCTGGCCGCGGCGGGAATTGCCTCCGGCGCGCATATGTTCTCGTATAACCGTGCAGCCAGCCCGTTGCGCGACGACACCGACCCGAAAGGCGTAGCTGGCGCGGCGCTTTACCTCCTCTCCGACCTTGGCCTGTCCTGCACTGGCGAGACCCACCATGTCGACGCCGGCTTCCACATCGTCGCCATGCCGGACGCG
>JAJFGE010000185.1 GCA_021776295.1 Hyphococcus sp. | reverse complement strand
TGGTCAGGCTGATATGGCCGGCTTCGATTTTGGAAAGGTCGAGGATATCGTTGATGATGGTCATCAGCGAGGCGCCGGAACTGGTGATGGTTTGGGCGTATAGGCGCTGCTGATCGCTAAGCTCGGTGTCTTCGAGCATCTCGGCCATGCCGAGAACACCGTTCATGGGCGTGCGGATTTCATGGCTCATCATCGCCAGGAAGTCGGACTTGGCGCGGTTTGCGCTCTCCGCTTCGGTGCGCGCTTCGCAGAGCTTTGCCGCCGCCTGTTCCATCTCGCGTTGAAAGATCGCAGCGCCTGTGATGAGTATGACCAGGGTCATGGAAAGCCCGACCAGCAGCCAGTGGGACAAAACCTCAATCGACATCTCATAGACGCTCGGCGCGATCATGGCCCGCATAAAATGGAGCGCCAGGTAAGAGCAGACGACGATAACCGCAGCGCCAACGCCTTCTTTCCAGCCAAGAAACAAAGTCGCCATCACCGCCCATGGCAACAAGAACAGAGCCGAGCGCGAAAACATGCCGCCGGCGATTACCGCCACGGCGATAATGCCGAGATAGGAAAATCCCAGGAAGAACCATGCGACGCCGCGCACCCGAGATGTCCGGGCAATCAGGAACGGGCACACCAGAAACACCAGCGGCACGACGATGGCGATAATGGTTTGAACCGGATAGGTAGCCATCGAGGTGTCAAAATTGCGCCACCCAGACAGGCTGCCGATAATCGCCACCGCTATCGATACCACCAGGAGACAGCGCTTTCGGGCTGCATCCAGATAATCGCCGTCGATGACGGGCGGCCAGAAGAATTGACTGATGGCGGACCGCGCCATATCTCGACCTCTCTTTCGCGGCCCTATAATGAATAAGAAGTCTTATTGTTTGTTTACTCGGCTATATTTTCGGCGGTTTTCTTGGGCGTAACGGATTGGCGCCGATTTCGCGCCTTGCCGACCTTGTTGGCTGCTGCTGACTTGACGCCCGCCAGCGCCTCAGTTATGGGACGCGGCTTGATTTCAACCATCTAACGGGCTGCGCGGGTACCCACGTAGTCTATAAAGTATTAAGGGCAGACCCATGGCGCGCCGCTGCGAATTAACCGGTATTGGACCCCAGTCCGGGCACAATGTCTCACATGCAAAAAATCGCACAAAAAGGCGGTTTTTGCCGAATTTGTGCAATGTGACGCTGCATTCGGACAAGCTCGAACAGGGCTTTAAGTTCCGGATTGCCGCTGCGGCGCTACGCACGGTTGACCATGTCGGCGGGCTCGATTTGTTTCTGGCCAAGGCTGATGACGAGCAGCTGTCCTCAAATGCCTTGAAAGTGAAGCGCAAACTCGCCAAAGCTTCCGCCTAGAGCGGGGAACTGGCCTCCCCGCCTTGTTCGGGACGGGAACAATGGAAAGCTCAGCCGCTGTTGAAAAACGGCGCAAACGAGAAACGGCGATTGGCCGCCTTTTGCGGCAGACTGGCGAGTTTGCGACGGCGATAAGCCGTCTGACGCTTCTGGTCGTGATTTTGACCCCCATACTCCTGGCGTCCTTCCTTACCGTTGACCTGCCGATTTACGCATTTGACGGTTTGTTTGGTGGCGACACAGCGCTGCGGCCTTCAAACTGGCTGACCCGTGGCGTCATCATTATGTCGCTGGCGCCGCTGGCGGCGATTTTATTCGCCCGCAAATATGGCGGCGATGAAGCCTCGCGGGCAATCACCGCTGCCTGGGGCGTTGCTGCGATCGCCGTCTTTGCCGAGCTTTCCTATCTGGCGCCGGCGCTGGAGGCCGGCGACATGCCGCCAGTGCGCTTCACGGTGGTGTTTGTCGCTGCGGCGATGGCCGCCCAATATGTCGCTGTTGGCGTTTACGACGTGGCGCGGGGCGGCGGAAAATGGTGGCGTGCGCCGCTTTTTGCAGCCCTTGGCGGCAACATCACTTTCTTACTCATATACTTCCCTGGCATTTACTGGGGCGCGGATGCGCCGTGGCTCAATTGGGCGGTGGCGGGGTTCACGGTGCAGATGCTGCTGGCGGGGCTGTTCTTACCGGTCTATGCGCTGGTGCGCCGGCGCTTGCGCCCAAAGGGCGGCTTTGGCGGGATATAACCGACATCGGGTGCAAAAAAGACGGCCGATGCGCGCGGCTGTCTTTTAAGTTGAGTTAAAATAAAAGTCGAAATCAGGCGATTTTCTTTTTGCCGCGTCCTGCAAAGCTCAGTCCCGCAATGCCGGAAACGAACAACCAGACGGCTGTCGGAACAGGCACTTCGGTGATTTCCGCGATCAGATATTCGGCCGTGTTGGTCCCATTGTTGATAAACGACGCCACGAAGTCCAACCGGACCAGAAACGGATCGCTGGTAATTGTCCCCAGGAACAGGGACAGCAATTGCTGAGTATTAGCATCGCCATTGATCAGACCGCCAATATTGGTAACGACGCCGCCTGACAGGCTGGTGAGGCCGTCCGCGCTTAAGACTTCAACGCTTTCAAGAAAGCCAGCCGGATCGTTGGCGCCTATGAGGTCGAGGTCCTCAAACATCACGTCGAGGATATATTGCGCGCCGAGATTGATGGGCTCGAACAGGAGGTACATCGACAGCGTGCCGCCGCCATTGCCTGAATCTGACACCAGGCCGAAATTGCCGCCATTATCGACGCCATAGACGCCTGATGTGTCGCTGAGCGGAATAAAATATTTGACCGCCTCGCCGCCAAGCGCGGCGCGAAACTCTGTTTGGCCAACCATGGAATTGTCGCCGGGATCGACCGTAACGCCGATAATGCCGGCGCTGGCGCTGGGCGCCGCTAGTAACATCGCTGCGCCGAAAGCAGCGGCGATGGTTGTGGTTAATTTACGCATTTGCTTCCCCTGAAAGAATGTTGAGCCGTTCAGGATGCGGATATGCAAGTCAGCCGCCAGACGGGCGGTCTGGCTTATCGGTCAAATCCAGAGGCAAAGCCTTCAAGACTGTATGAAATTGAAACAGGCGCCGTCGCCGCAGCTATCTGGATGGCGACTGTCCTTGCCGGTCAGCGTTGGGTGTTCAGGAGCTTTGCGGCTTCGCTGGCGAAATAGGTGATGACGCCATCGGCGCCGGCGCGCTTGAACGCCAATAAGGATTCCATCATCGCCCGCTCGCCGTCGAGCCAGCCATGGCCGGCGGCGGCCTTTATCATTGCGTATTCGCCAGACACCTGAAACGCGAAGGTTGGCGCGCGAAACTGATTTTTTACGCGCCAGATGATATCTAGATAGGCAAGGCCCGGCTTGACCATTACCGCGTCGGCGCCTTCGGCGAGATCGAGCGCGACTTCGCGTAACGCTTCATCCGCGTTGGCCGGGTTCATCTGATAGGTGCGCTTGTCGCCGCGCAACACCCCGGCCGAGCCGATGGCTTCGCGGTAGGGGCCATAAAAGGCGGAGGCATATTTTGCCGCATAAGCCATGATCTGAACAGTGTCGATGCCTGCATCGTCCAAGCCGGTGCGGATGGCGCCGACGCGCCCATCCATCATGTCCGACGGGGCGACAATATCATAGCCGGCCTCAGCCATGACAACGGCCTGGCGGACCAGGATTTCGACGGTTTGATCATTGACAATCACGCCGTTGCGCAACAGCCCGTCGTGGCCGTGGTCCGTATAGGGATCGAGCGCAATATCAGCCATCAGGCCGATTTCCGGAACCGCGTCTTTGATAGCGCGGGCCGTGCGACACATCAAATTGTCCGGGTTTAGCGCCTCTTCGCCATCCGGCGTACGGTGGTCAGCGTCAGTATACGGAAAAAGCGCTAGCGCGGGGATGCCGAGGTCATAGGCCTCGCGCGCGGCGAGCACCGCCTGGTCGGGAGACAAGCGCGCGATCCCCGGCATCGCGTCGATGGGTTCGCGAATATTCTCGCCGTCTTTTAAGATCACCGCCTGGATAAAGTCGCTCGCCGCGAGCGTGGTTTCTGAAAACAACCGCCGCGACCAGTCGGTCTGGCGCGGGCGGCGTAAACGCAATGCCGGGAAACGGGCGAGGGGGGGCGTGTTCATGGGTATCTTAAGCCTTGTGCCAAGCGTTGCTTTTGGCGGTGACTATCGGGACGGCAGCAGGGTCGTTCAAGCACTTCATACGTTGCGGGCTGAGTTCTTAACAGGCAATTTATCAATCCGTCCCGCTGGCGGCAAATATTAAGGGCCCTGGTTTCCGCTAGGCCCCGGTTTCAATTGGATGACTAAGTGTCTGATCCAAAACTAACTGAGTCATTTCAATCCGTTAGCGCCGGTGAAATCTCTGTTGTGTCATTGCCGGACTTGTTCCGGCAATCCAGAGCTACAAATAGCGGACAGTTTCTGGATCACCGGGACAAGCCCGGTGATGACACCGCTGATAATACGTACTTCTTTTTAATTCAGACTCTAAGATGCTTAGAATTTGACTTCAAATTGAATTGTCAGACTTAACCGCGCCTTTAGACCTCGTGTGTAGTTATAGGCTTGTGGTCAATTGAGTGAGTATTCTACATGGCGGTTAATGGGGCAGTACAATCTGAGGTTATCGGGCAGGGGGAAAGCCTCACCAGCGCCGACCCGCAGATATTGGAAACCAGCTATCTCCAGCTGTTGCACCTGGTTGAGCGGCTTCACCGCCAGCTTCTGGATGTTATCAAGGACGAGCTGGAGCGGATCGGACAGACAGAGATCAATTCGGTTCAGGCGTTGCTGCTATACAATATAGGCGATGCGGAACTGACCCCGGGCGAATTACGCTCACGCGGCCATTATCTCGGCTCGAATGTCTCCTATAACCTCAAACAGCTGGTCGAGAAGGGCTATATTCGCGACGAACGCTCGCCGACGGATCGCCGCTCCAAGCGGGTGTCGCTGACCCAGTCGGGCCTTGATGTGCGCGATAATCTGGCGGGACTGTTCCAGCGCCAGCTGGCCTCGGTTGAGCAGGTCGGTGGGGTGAATTTGGAGCTGATGGACGAGACCAACAAGGCGCTGCAACGCCTTGAACGGTTCTGGGCCGATCAGGTTCGCTTCCGCCTTTAAGGTCTGCTGGCTCGCCAAAAGCGGCTGTCATAAAATTTATATTAGACGAACTGTCACGCACGGTTTCGCGGCGGCAAAGCTCTATTAAGAATCATTCTTAATTGGGTTCGTAGATACACCTTTAACCATGTATTTCTGTTTACCATATACCCTGCGGCCATCAGTCCGGTCTTGGGCGGGCCGATAAGACTGGCCATTGCCCTTCGGCATTGCTTAATAGGAAATGGCGATAAACAGAATCGTCTGTGGGTGTGATATCGATGGTGGATTACAATAAAGCGTTTGAAACAGCGGTGGCGGCGGTGCAAGCCGAAGGGCGCTATCGGGTGTTTGCAGATATTGAGCGTATTCGCGGGCGGTTTCCAGCGGCGCTTTACCATCCCGATCATAGTGACGATGTGCGCGAGATTACGGTTTGGTGCTCGAATGATTATCTTGGCATGGGCCAGCATCCGGTGGTTGTCGATGCTATGCGTGACGCTGCCGCAAAGGTCGGCGCTGGCGCCGGCGGGACACGTAACATCGCCGGGACGACGCATTATCATGTTCGGCTGGAGCGTGCGCTTGCCGATCTTCATCGCAAGCAAGCAGCGCTGCTGTTCACGTCCGGCTATGTCGCCAATGAAGCTACGCTTGCGACCATCGCGCGTATTCTGCCCGACTGCGTCATTCTATCCGACGAGCTGAACCATGCCTCGATGATTGAGGGCATTCGTGGCGGACGTTCGGTCAAACGCATATGGCGTCATAACGATCTCGAAGACCTTGAAGAGATTTTGAAACAATTGCCAAGCGACCGCCCCAAGGTGATTGCTTTTGAATCGGTTTATTCGATGGACGGCGATATCGCGCCGATTCGTGAGATCTGCGATCTGGCGGATAAATACAACGCCTTCACCTATCTCGATGAAGTTCATGCGGTCGGCCTTTACGGCGCCCGTGGCGGCGGCGTTGCGGAACGCGACGGCATTGCCGATCGCATCGACCTGATTGAAGGTACGCTCGGCAAAGCGTTTGGCGTGATGGGCGGCTATATTGCGGCGAGCGCGGCGATTGTTGACGCGATCCGGTCTTATGCTTCCGGTTTTATCTTCACGACTGCCCTATCGCCTGTATTGGTGGCGGGCGCGCTCGCCAGCGTAGAAGAATTGAAAAAATCCAATCATCTGCGCGAGAAACATCAAGAACGCGCCGCGACGCTGAAAACGATTTTAACAGACGCCGGCCTTCCGGTGATGGCGTCGGTCAGTCATATCGTGCCGATCAAGGTTGGCGATCCGGTGCTTTGTAAAAAAGTCACCGACTACCTTCTCGACCGGCACAATATTTATGTGCAGCCGATAAACTATCCGACCGTGCCCAAAGGCACAGAGCGGTTACGGCTGACGCCAACACCACTGCATACGAATGAACATATGCAGGTTCTGCTTGGCGCGCTTGAAGATGCGTGGAAAGCGTTGAAGCTGCAACGCGCTGCATAACGCGCGCAGTAAAAAAAAGAGGCGCCGCAAACGCCCCCTTTTTAGCCCGCAACTAAAGTGTAATTTCAGTCAGGCTGCTCTGCGCCGTCCCGATGTGGCCTTTTTCTTTGCAGCTTTGCGTTTCTTTGCAGTTTTGCGTTTGCTTGTCGCGGCTGTTCCCAGGCCAATATCTTTTGCAAACTGTGAGCGGCGCTTGGCGTAGTTTGGCGCTACCATCGGATAATCCGCCGGCAAGCTCCATTTGCGCCGATACTCTTCCGGCGTCAGATCATAATGCGTGCGTAAATATCGTTTGAGCATTTTGAGCTTCTTGCCGTCTTCAAGACAGATAACATGTTCTGGCGTTACGGACTTGCTGATCGGCACTGCCGGATCGCGGCTTCCGGCGAAAGTATGATCGCCTTCAGCAAGAGCGGAAACGGCGCCAAAGACATCATGGAGTAGGTTTGGCAACTGATCTGCACTCACCTTATTGTTGACTACATAAGCAGCGACGATGTCGCTGGCCATGCGTATTACGCCGAGGGATTCGGTCGCGCCTTCTTTGTCGGGCATATTAGGTCCTCCTAATGCGACTGTGCTTGTGTGCGCTTTACGTCCTATAACCAATATTGATTACGCCAAACTTTTCGTTTGGTCGAGTAAGGACTATCCACGCTCTCCCCTTGCACTTGCGGTAACCAGTAGGGCAAGAGAAATCAAGACAAGAACGCACACGGAGGTTAGCATTAGCTGCGACAGAAACGCACGATTACTACTACAATCGATAGCACCGGCAGCGACGATTTAGCGAAGGTTGAAAATGCATTCGGAGAAATAGAGATCGCGCATTCAGCGAACCTATTGAAATCATGCAATGGTCAGCGCTTTGGAATAATTGTGCTCAGATAATAATCACTCCGGTAAAATGGCCGGGGGTGTTTTGCCCTCCAATATTAGCGATCCCGCCATCTTTTCAAATATAGCGAAAACGACTAACGCTACGCATGATTTGAATAGCCTCGTTTGGCTGTCAGGCGACGGAAAATATTCATTGCTGGCGGACGTTGCGGCAAGTATATCGGCGAACGGATTGCCAACGGTTAGGCCGGTCCCGCCGGCTCTGGAGAAGATTTTATGAGCGTTAGTAAGTTGCAGATCGCCCCGAACGGCTTTTTCAGCGATAGCCTGAAAGCCCGTGATTCGGAAATTTTTGCCGGCATTGGCCGCGAGCTGTCTCGCCAACAGCGCCAAATTGAGCTTATCGCTTCTGAAAATATTGTCTCGCGCGCGGTGCTCGAAGCCAACGGCTCGGTGCTGACCAACAAATATGCGGAGGGCTATCCGGGCCGTCGCTATTACGGCGGATGCGAGTTTGTCGATCAAGTTGAAGAACTCGCAATCGCCCGGGCGAAGAAACTTTTCAATTGCCAGGAAGCCAACGTTCAGCCGCATTCCGGCAGCCAGGCCAACCAAGCGGTGTTCATGGCGCTGATGAAACCGGGCGATACGTTTTTAGGGATGGATCTGGCGGCCGGCGGGCACCTCACCCATGGCGGCGCTGCGAACCAGTCCGGCAAATGGTTCAACGCTGTCCATTATAGTGTCGGCAAGGAAGACCACCTTATTGATTACGATTGTGTTGCGCGTCTGGCCGACGAGCACCGGCCAAAGATTATCATCGCCGGGGGCAGCGCTTACTCACGCATCATCGACTTCAAAAAGTTTCGCGAGATTGCCGACAGCGTTGGCGCCAAACTGATGGTCGACATGGCGCATTTTGCCGGCCTGGTTGCAGCCGGCGTCCATCCCAATCCGCTTGATCATGCGCATGTCGTGACATCAACGACGCACAAAACCCTGCGCGGTCCGCGCGGCGGGCTGGTGCTGACCAATGACAGCGATCTGGCGAAGAAGATTCGCTCCACCGTGTTTCCGGGTATTCAGGGCGGCCCGTTGATGCATGTTGTGGCGGCCAAAGCGGTGGCGTTTGGCGAGGCGCTTGAGCCGTCCTTCAAGGCCTATGGGCGAGCGGTGATTGACAATGCCCAGGCGCTGGCCGCGAGCCTGGTCGATGCCGGCTATGCGGTGATTTCCGGCGGCACCGACACTCATCTCGCGCTCATCGATCTGCGGCCGAAAGGCGTCAAAGGCAATGCCGCCGAGCAGAGCCTGGAGCGGGCCGGCATGACCTGCAATAAAAACGGCGTGCCATACGACCCTGAAAAGTTCACCGTTACCTCAGGAATAAGGATCGGCTCGCCTGCCGCCACTACGCGTGGTTTTGGCGTCGCGGAGTTTCGCGAGGTTGGCGCATTGATGGCCGAGGTTCTCGACGGGCTGGCCACTGGCGGCGACGACAACACGGCTGCCGAGGAAGCCGTTGCCAGCCGGGTTGAGGCGCTGACGACGAAATTTCCGATTTATGCGTGATTACTGTTATAAGTGACGCCAGCAGCTAATCGATAGCGAGAACAATATGCGGTGTCCCTTTTGCGGCAGTGAAGATACGCAAGTCAAAGACTCGCGCTCAGCCGAGGACGGCGCTTCGGTCCGCCGCCGGCGCGAATGTACTGCCTGCGGCGGGCGCTTCACCACTTTTGAACGCGTGCAACTGCGCGAGCTGATTGTGGTCAAAAGCTCCGGCAAGAAAGCGCCGTTTGATCGCGAGAAACTCGCCCGGTCGGTGCTGATTGCAACGCGCAAACGCGAGGTTGAGGCGGACCGCGTGGAGCAGATGATTTCCGGTGTTGTGCGCCGGCTAGAAGCGATGGGCGAAGGTGAAATTCCCTCAAAGACGATTGGCGAATTGGTGATGGCGGGTCTGGCGCATCTCGATGATGTCGCTTATGTGCGCTATGCTTCGGTCTATAAGGATTTCCGCGACACCAAAGACTTCGAACAGTTTCTCGGTAAAATGGAAGACGGCGACAATGAATAGCGCTGACATGCCGGTTGCTGCCGGCGACAAGGACGCGTCCGGTGCGCCGGCGCGCTCCGCCGCGCGGCTTGCCGCCGTCCAAGCGCTCTATCAGATGGAAGCCTCGGGGCAGGGGGTCAACGCCACTATCGCCGAGTTTGAAACCCATCGCCTCGGCGGTGTCCTGGAGGGCGAACGGCTGCACGGCGCCGACCGAAAGTTTTTCGCCGAAATTTTGAACGGCGCGGTTGAAGTCCAGGCGCGTCTTGACCCCTATCTTGAGCGCCAGCTCGCCAAGGGCTGGACGCTGGCCCGCATTGACGCCACCGCCAGAGCGATTTTGCGCGCCGGGCTCTATGAATTAATCCGCCGCCCGGATGTGCCAAGCAAAGTCGTGATCAGCGAATATCTTGAAGTCGCCAAAGCGTTTTTTGACGATGAAGAGCCAAAATTCATCAACGCCATTCTCGATGCGGCCGCGCGTGAGGCGCGCGCCGACGAGTTCGAGGCTTAGGGCGCGCGCCGCATATGAGCGAATTTGAAATCATTCGCGATATTTTTGCGCCGCTCACAAAAGCTGCGCCGGGTGCATTCGGTCTGGCCGATGATGCAGCGCTGATTGATGCGGGCGCACTTGTCATCACCAAGGATATGCTGATTGCCGGGGTGCATTTTTTACCTAAGGACCCGCTGGATCTGGTTGCGCGCAAATTAATCCGTGTCAATCTTTCCGACCTTGCCGCGAAGGGCGCCAAACCGATCGGTTATTTTCTCGGCTGCGCATGGCCGTCAAATACCAAACGCGAGAAAATCGAACTTTTTGCGGCCGGATTGAAAGACGACCAGGAACGCTTCCGCCTGTCGCTTTATGGCGGCGATACGACAATGCATAGCGTTAAGGCGGCGCCGCTGACTTTATCGGCGACGTTTTTTGGCGCGCCGCCGGCGCGCGGCATGAACAGACGTTCCGGCGCCTCAGCCGGTGACGACATCTATGTTTCAGGAACCATTGGTGATGCCGGGCTGGGGCTGATGGCTTTGCGAAAAGAGCTGAAATTCACCACCGTTGATAAGGCTTCGCTCGCCGGGCGCTATCATCTGCCCGAACCACGCCTCAGCCTTGGGGCGGCGCTCGCCGGGTTGGCGACCGCGACGATTGACGTTTCTGACGGGTTGCTTGCAGATGCGCGCCATCTCGCTGATGCCTCGGGGTTGCGCGCAGAAATTGACGCCGTTTCGATTCCGCGCTCGCCCGCGGCTGCGTCATGGATTGCAACCCAGGACAATCGCTGGCGCGCTATCGGCGCGCTCGCCTCATCCGGCGACGATTATGAAATTTTCTTCGCCGCCCCGCCGGCGATGCGCCGCTCCGTCACAGTAGCGGCAAAAGCATCGCGTACGGAGGTTTCGCGCATCGGAACGCTAACACGCGGCGAGGGCGCGGTTCTGGTCGATGAAAATGGCGCGGAGATACCGGTCCCGTCAGGCGGTTTTGATCATTTCAGGTGATCGCGTCCAAACTACTGTCCTGGAACTTGCCCTTGTCCGCCAATCCCGGCGGGAAGTTGGCCGACATTGCCGAGCAGCTGTTCCCAGAAATTGAGTTCCTTGCCGCGCGTCGGCGTCGAGTGCGATACCAGCTTGATCCTCTCGCCATCCGCCAGCGTATAGTCGTCCACCGATGAGACCACGCCTTCATCGTCGAACCGGAATGCGATCACGGTGCGGCGTTGCGTTTTTGAATGAAAAAACGCCCGCGTCGTGTCGGTGCTGTTGAGATAGTACCAGACATTGCGGTTGAATGTGCCGATCATCGACGGCTCGCCATATTTCGCCAATACGCTTTCCTTGGAGTCGAGGCCAGCCTCGGCGGCCAGCCTGGTCTGGTCGCGCTCCAGAACATAGCCATGGTTCTGGCGCACCGATACGCAGGCCTGGAGCGACAGGACAGCGGCGACAATCAACACAACTCTCATATATCCGAACCTTATAGGGCTTGATCCCCAGCCTCGGGGAGCATAGTTCCGAGCATCAAATACCAGCGATCTGCGCTCGCTGCAAACCCTCTTAAGGTCCGATTTATGATTGTTTCGCTTTTTCGCAAGGACCCAGCCGTTGCGGCAGGTGAAGCGCTCTACGCGGCGGCGGTGGAACAGGCGCGCGCGCCTCGATTTTACGCCGATTTTGGCGTTCCCGATACGGTCGAAGGCCGTTTTGAAATGATTGTGGTCCATGTTTTTGTGATCCTGACGAGGCTGAAGGGCGATGGCCCGGGCGAGAAGAAAGTTGGCCAAAAACTGTTTGATGCGATGTTTCAGAATATGGACGATGCGCTCCGCGAGCTTGGCGTTGGCGATCTCTCGGTGGGCAAGAAAATCCGTAAGCTGGCCGAGAATTTCTTTGGCCGTGTCGGGGCTTATGGCGAGGCCTTAAAGCCTGATGCGGAGCCGGGGTTGCTGACGGCTGCGCTTGGCCGCAACATCTTTGAGGACGAGGCGGCGCCGGGTGCGGAACGCCTTGCCGCTTATATCCGCCAGGCGGCGGCGTCTATTAACGCCCAACCGGTCCCGCGTATCGTTGGCGGCATTGTCCATTTTCCCGAACCGGAAGGGAGCGCCGGATGACCGATAAACCAAACTACGAATTCAGCCACGAGGTTGATTTAACAAAAATTTCCAAAGACGGGCGAGACTATCGTCTGGGAGCGGATGCGAGCGCCTGCAAAAGAATTGCCGAACGTCTTGGCGTACCTTCGGTTGAGGCGCTATCTGGGGAAATCCATATCGCCGTGACGCGCAAAGCCATATTCACCCGCGGCAGCGTTCAAGGGCGCCTCACACGCGCATGCGTTGTAAGCTTGGAAGAGATGTCGGAAATCGTCGATGATACTTTCGAGATTGAGTTTGTGCGCTGCGCCGATGACGCGCCTACCGAGGAGGATAGCGCTGAAAACTGGCATCAGCCGGAGGCGCATCACGGGACTGTGTTTGATATTGGCGAGTTATTGGTACAGCAGTTTTCCCTGGCGCTCGACCCGTTTCCGCGAAAGCCGGGAGCGGTGAGCCTTGCGCAAACCTATGGGACCGAGGCGCTGTCATCACCTTTTTCGGTATTGCAAGGGAAAATCGATAAAACTGAGGAAAAACAGTAGGGTTAGCCTGTACACTTTGCAATTTAATTGCCCCGCCATGCGTTGCATGCGCGTGCGGGCGCTGTATTCTTCGCCGCAGAATATGGGAGCGATAAGAGTTTGACTGACGCCAGCAACAGTGCCGGGGACCTAACGCTTGCGATCGACGCCATGGGCGGCGACGCTGGCGCGCAGCCGGTTGTGGATGGCGTTGCGTTTGCGGTTTCAAAAGGTCTGAAAGCCAAGTTTTTATTCTTTGGCGACGCTGGCGAGCTGGAGCCGTTGCTGGCGCAATCTGCAGCGCGCAAACATGTAGACATTCGGCATACGGACAAAGTCGTCGCGATGACCGACAAGCCCAGCCATGTCATCCGGCGCGGGCGCGACACATCAATGTGGGCGGCGATGAGCGCAGTTCGCGACGGCGATGCGCAAGCGGTGGTCTCGTGCGGCAATACCGGCGCGCTGATGGCGTTGGCGCGATTGCAATTGCGGATGATTGAAGGCGTTGACCGGCCGGCGATTACCGCGCTATGGCCGACTATGCGCGGGCGCACGGTGGTCCTTGATGTCGGCGCCAATGTTGAGGCTGACGCCAACCAGCTGGTTCAGTTCGCGATTATGGGCGAGGCGTTCTACCGGGCGCTGATGGATGTCGAGCGGCCGAGCGTTGGGCTTTTGAATGTCGGCGCGGAAGATCTCAAAGGTCACGAGTTGATCCGAACTGCGGCGCGTGTTTTGCGCGAGGCCGACCCGGATATGGATTTCAAGGGCTTTGTCGAAGGTAATGATATTTCCAAAGGCACGGTCGATGTCGTGGTGACGGACGGGTTTTCCGGCAATGTCGCGCTGAAATCGGCTGAGGGCGCGGCCCGGCTGGTTGGCTCCTGGGTGAGGGAGGCGCTGACCGGCACTATTAACGCAAAATTTGGCGCCCTGTTCATGGCCCCCGGCCTTCGGAAATTGAAAGACCGGATTGACCCCTCATCCAATAATGGCGGCTTCTTCCTCGGCGTGAACGGCGTTGTCGTGAAAAGCCATGGCGGTGCGGATGCGCGCGGCGTCGCCAGCGCGGTGAATATGGCCGCCGGTCTTGCGTGCCAGCCGTTCCGTGATGAAGTCGCCGCGACCGTCAAATCGGTGATGCAGCGCCAGGAAAAATTCACCAAGCCAGACGCCATCGAGCCCGCAGCGAAGGCCGCAGCTTTATGACTACAAAATCGGTAATTACCGGCTGCGGCGCCTATCTGCCGCAGAAAATTCTCACCAATGACGACCTCGCAAAGATGGTGGATACGAGCGATGACTGGATCCGTGAACGCACCGGCATTCGCGAGCGCCATATCGCCGAGGACGGCGAGAAGACATCAGATCTGGCGACCAAGGCGGCGCAGGCCGCGCTTGAAGCCGCTGGTTGCGAGGCCGGCCATATCGACCTCATTATCGTCGCGACGGCGACGCCGGACCTGACCTTCCCATCAACCGCGGCCATCGTTCAGGCCAAGCTCGGCGCCGCAGCCGGCATGGCGTTCGATATTCAGGCGGTGTGCACCGGCTTTATTTACGCCTTGTCGACGGCGGAGAAGTTTCTTGCTGCGGGGCAACACAAACGCGCGCTGGTAATCGGCGCGGAGACTTTCTCACGCATTCTCGACTGGACTGACCGCACCACATGCGTCCTGTTCGGCGACGGCGCGGGCGCTTTTGTTATGGAGGCCCAGGACAGGAAAACCGCGCGCGGGCGCGGCTATATCAACAGCTATCTTAGATGCGACGGGCGCCTGGTCGATCTTCTCTATGTTGATGGCGGCGTTTCTTCGACCCAGACCACCGGTCATCTGCGCATGCAGGGCAACAAGGTTTTCCGCGAAGCGGTAGCGCGGATTTCCCAGGCAATGGAATGGGTCGCCACCGACGCCGGCATCGATATCCACACCGTCGACTGGTTCGTGCCGCATCAGGCCAATGAGCGCATCCTCAAAGGCGTGGTGAAAAAACTCGACCTCAGGACGGAACAAGTAATTTCCACAATCGCCCATCAGGGCAATACGTCTGCGGCGTCTATCCCGCTGGCCTATTGTCAGGGCGTTGCTGACGGGCGCATCAAAGAGGGCGATCTGGTGCTTCTGGAAGGCATGGGCGGCGGGCTGACCTGGGGCGCGGCGCTGTTGCGCGCCTAAATGCTTGCTCAGCCATATGTGAAACACAGGCAATATATTTCAATGGCTTATTGACCATTGTGCGGCGTTAAGCTTAACATCTTCGCCAGGGGCGGGCATTTAGAACGGGGCTAAAGCTATGGCGGGAACAACGATAACGCGAGCCGACCTCACCGATGCGGTCTACCGGTCGGTTGGCATTTCAAGAAACGAATCAGCGGCCTTTGTCGAGCGCGTGCTGGAAGAGCTGGCGGCGTCTTTGGAAAAGGGCGAGACGGTGAAGATATCGTCTTTCGGAACCTTCTCGGTGCGCGATAAAAAGCTTCGTATGGGGCGCAATCCGAAGACTGGCGAGGAAGTGCCGATTGCGCCGCGTCGCGTCGTCACGTTCCGCGCCTCGCATGTCCTCAAGGATCGTATCAATGAAGGCCACCGCACCAGCCGGGCGGCTGAGTAACAGTTTACCAAGACCAACTTAACCGAGGCGTATTAAAGGAAAATGGGCCAATCCGTGGCGAAATCCGCCGAAGCATTCCGTACGATTTCCGAAGCCGCCAAAGAACTTGATGTGCCGCAACATGTCTTGCGCCATTGGGAAGAGGTCTTCGGACAGGTGCGCCCGATGCGCCGCGCCGGAGGACGGCGTTATTATCGCCCGCTTGATCTCGATTTGCTGCGCGGCATTCGCGTCCTGCTCTATGATCAGCGCTACACCACCAAGGGTGTTCAGAAGATTTTTAAAGATGAGGGGATTAAATATATCTCCGAGCTTGGCCGCCGCGTCGCCGCCGGCCAGTCGATCGACATTCGTCCGGTGATCGACGAGGACGGCGCGCTGCCGAACGCCGCGCCTGACAACAAGACGAACGGCGCCGATGACGATGTCTTAGAGCTTGGCGCCGATGCGCGGGTCTCGCCCGCACCGCCGCCGGCGATGTCTGCCGATGTCCGCAAGACGCTCACCGCATTGCTGGCGCGGCTGGAAAAAGTCCAGGAAGTCCTCGACGAGGCGAGCTTGGCGCTGGAAGCGATTGATGTCGCCGATGAACAGCGCAGCGCCCACGGAAAATAAGCAAGACGCCATTGCCGCAAGGCAGTGCGGCGCCTATAAAGCGCGTCCGCGTGCGCCTTGTCTTACGGGACTAGCGCGTGCCGGAAAGGTCGGGGCGTAGCGCAGCCTGGTAGCGCACTTCACTGGGGGTGAAGGGGTCGTGAGTTCGAATCTCGCCGCCCCGACCAATTTAAGCCGACAATTGCAGTGGTTCGATATCCTTGGCGATTTTTGTATCCGCACAAGCCAAGTCATAGCTGGCTTGCATATTCATCCAAAACTGCGGCGTTGTACGAAAGGCGCGTGCAAACATCATCGCCGTTTCCACGGTGATTGAAGTTTCTTCTTTAACTAAGCGTTCAATACGTGAGCGCGGCACGCCGAGATGTCGCGCAAAAGCTATAGCGGACATGCCAGCGGGTTCTAAATATTCATCCCATAAAATGCGGCCGGGATGTATTGCAAATTTCAATAAGGACATTGGCCGGTCTTTCTGTCTTGTCTGATCTGTCTTGTCTATCTGTCATCAGTGGTAATCAACGATCTCCACATCATCTGCGCCGCCATTCGACCATCTAAAGCAAACACGATATTGTTGGTTAACGCGAATAGCGTGTTGGCCTCTTCGATCACCCCTGAGCGCTTCAAGCCGGTTTCCCGGCGGGGTGCGCAAGTCATTCAATTCAGCGGCGTTGTCTATCATAAATAATTTTCTTCGCGCCACATCGATCAAGTTTTGTGGAAAGCCGCGCACCCGTCGTTTCCCTGCGATGATATCTTCTGCGATGCCGCCTTTATAGGACCTGATCATGTGGCATATGTACCATATCGAGGTACATACGTCAAGAGTACGTACCATGCCGTGGTACGCACTCTTGAGTGTAGATATTGCTGTTCAAATTGAAATCACATCCAAGCCCTCATTGTCCTGGGCTTAAGGCATAGATAAGGGGCGACAGCACAACCGTTCGA